>JBBFLE010000007.1 GCA_037481695.1 bacterium
GGCTGAAGCCCAGAGAAGAACAGAAGAGAGGGTGGACAGGCTGGCAGAGAAGGTAGAGGAGCTGGCCGAAGCCCAGAAGAGGACCGAACAAAGGGTAGAAGAGCTGGCTGAAGCCCAGAGAAGAACAGAAGAGAGGGTGGACAGGCTGGCAGAGAAGGTAGAAGAGCTGGCCGAAGCCCAGAAAAGAACAGAGCAAAGAGTAGACAGGCTCGCAGAGAGCGTGGAGCTTCTCTCCACAGAGATGAGGCATCTGGCCAGGCAGGTGGGGGCTCTTGCGGAGAACATCGGCTTTGGCCTCGAGGACATCGCCCACGTGGTCTTGCCTGGTTACCTGTACAGGCATTTGGGCATTGAGATGGGTGAGTTCGAGAGGAGGTTTTTGCCTGTGGACGGGGAGGAGGTTGAGATCAATCTTTATGCTGAGGGGACCATGGGCGGAGAGAAGGTGACGATCTTGGGGGAGGTGAAGAGCCGAATCTACGCAAGGGAGGTGGAGAACTTCCAGAACACCCTGAACAAGGTGCTTCCTACCATCAAGGGAAAAGTGGTCAAGGTCATGTTTGGTTACTTTTTCCGCCCTGAGGCCTCGGAGCTGGCCAGAAAAAATGACATCATCCCCGTCGTCTCCTACCAACGCTGAGCTCCTGATCAGAACTCGGTGCCAGGTGTTCAGAAATAAGTGACCGGTCGCAATTGACCAGAAACCACTAACGGGTTTCCCTTGCCATGCAGATCATCAAACTGAAATGGATCGCATTCTTACTGGGAGCCGCGGCAGCAGCTCTCATGGCCCATGGACCCCTTGTGGCACTGAGAGAGCTTTCCTCCCGGGACGAGATGTATTCCCATATACCTCTCATACCTGTGGCAGCTCTGTACTTTTTTTGGGTCAGCCGCAAGAAGGTGGAGTGCGTCTCGGGATGGTCCCCTGCCATCGGGGCCCTCGTGGGTGTGTCTGGCTTGATTCTTTACTGGGGCGCGACTCGGCTGGGAGATGCTCTTCAACCCCAGGACCGCATCGCCATTCAGATCTTCT
This sequence comes from bacterium, assembly GCA_037481695.1. Lineage (NCBI taxonomy): Bacteria > bacterium. The sequence continues at coordinate 1,037 of JBBFLE010000007.1, forward strand.
TCATGGTGATTCTGGTGCAGGCGGTCTTTATCACCCTCTTCGGGCTCAAAGCTGCCAGAGAGGCTGCATTCCCTCTGCTTTTTCTGTTTCTTGTGGTACCTTTTCCGAGCATTGTCCAAGACTGGGTGGTAAGCTTGCTCCAGAGAGGCTCGGCAGAAGCCACACACTTCATATTCAGTCTCACCTGGGTGCCATTTTTCAGGGAGGGTTTCGTGTTTCAGGTGCCAGGGATAAGCGTGGAGGTGGCCCCCCAGTGCGGAGGTATAAGAAGCGGCATAGCCCTGGCCATAACCTGCCTTGTGGCAGGAAAGCTCTTTCTTGCAAGAGCATGGAGCCGGGCAGCACTTATCGTGGCATGTGTGCCCATAACCATCTTCAAAAACGGGCTTCGCATAGTGGGTCTGACCCTGGGGGCCATATACATAGATCCCAGGATCTTGGAAAGTCAACTCCACAGAAGTGGAGGGATTCCGTTTTTCGCCCTGGCCATGGCCATGACGGCTCCTGTGCTTTGGGCACTGTACAAGCTGGAGAATCGCCGCAAGAAACCCTCGGAGCCTCCAGGGCAGGAGCCAGAGAACCCTGGCTCCAAAGCCGCAAGCCCCGGGGACGGCAATGCGGAGAACGCCTGAGAAGATTTGGGAAGTTCTGGGACGCAAGGCCCGAGGGCCGGGATGGGAGAGCAGCTGAATGCAGCCTGAGGTTTTTCTTTGCTTGGGCGGGGCGGCCTCGGCGCTTCTGGTGGCCGGGCTGGCTGTCTGGAGGTGGGAGAGATCTTGGGTGGTCTTCTGGTTTGTGTTGGGCATGCTGGGATTTGCCCTGGAAGGGGCCATGGTGGGTCTCAGTCCAGAGGGCCTCGATCCTCAGAGAGTCCTGGCATTTCACCGCTGGTACTGGGCTGTGGCAGCAGTTCTGCCAGGCATATGGCTTGCCTTCAGCCTCGGTTTTGCCAGGGTGGGCGGGGGTATGCCTTCGGGCCTGTGGAGGTGGGCTGTGGCCGGGCTCTTGGTCGTACCCGCTGTCCTGGCTTTCCCGGGCAGTGGATGGCTTTTCAAGGGCCTGGCCCTGAGGGAAACCTCCTGGGATTGGTTCCTGCCCCTTGACTGGCCGGGCAAGGTTTTCATGGGAGTGACTGTCTTGGGCTGGGTCTTGAGCCTGGCCAGCCTGGAGAGGACCTTTCGTCATGCAGTGGGAAGGTCCAAGTGGCAGATCAAGTTTTTGATCTTCGGCCTGGGAGGCTTGGGCGCCCTGCAGGTGTACATAGCTGGCCAGGCACTGCTTTTCCGAGGTGTGGACACTGCTTTGGAGCGAGTCAACGCTCTGGCGATTCTTCCAGCATCGTTCTTTCTGGGTATCGGGGTATGGAGATGCGGGGTCAGGGAGGTGCGCTTACAGATCTCCCACTCGGCCCTTTATCATTCCATCACCTTCCTGGTAGTGGGTCTTTACTTTTTGCTGGCAGGAGCCGCTGCCCAGTTGCTGGTCTTGCTGGGGGCCCTGGAAGGTATACACTACAAGATTCTTTTTCTCTTTGTGGTGGTATGCGGGGCCGGTGCAATCTTTTTCTCCGACCGGGTGCGCTACAGGATCCGCAAGTTCATCAGACAGAATTTTGTGAAGTCCAGATACGACTACAGAGATGTCTGGAACCGCTTCACCAGCAGGACCACCGGCTTGATGGAGCCCAGGGAGCTTTGCCGCGAGGCCGTGAAGTTTTTGGCCGAGACCATGGAAGCCCTGTCGGTGAGCGCATGGCTTCTGGAGAAAAAAGATGGCAGCCTGAGGCTTGCAGCCTCCACAGTTTATCCGGAGGGGCAAAACATGGAGGTGCCCCTGGGAGACATGGAGGCGGGTGAACTGCTTGCCATCTTGAACCAACATCCCCTACCCGTGGTGGACCTGGAATCTGATGTGGGTGAGCGGCTTTCCCTTTGGAAAGACTTTGCCTCTGGGTTCCTGGAGGATGCCATGATCCGTTATTGTGTGCCCCTTTCAGCAGGGGGAAGGCTCTTGGGCCTGGTGACAGTGGGGGAGAGAATCCGCTGGGTCCCGTTGAGCGAAGAGGACAAGGAGCTCTTGAGGACCCTCGTGGATCAGATGGCAATGGGTCTGGTGCAGTTCCAACTCTCCGAAGAGCTGAGAGAGGCCAGGGAGATGGAGGCCTTTCAGGCCATGTCGGCCTTTCTGGTGCACGATCTCAAGAACCTCTCTGCCAAGCTCGCCCTGACAGCCCAAAACCTGCCCGAGTATTTCCAGGAGCCCGAGTTCAGGAAGGACGCCGTGAGGGTCATCACCCAAAGCGTGGAGAAGATCAAGGCCATGTGCAGCCAGTTGGGGCTCATGAGAAAAGGCCTGGAGCTGAATCTCCAGGAAGAGGATCTGAACTCATTGGTCCGAAGCTCTGTAAAGGAACTCGACGGTCTTTTGAAAACCACTGTGGAGGAAGACCTGGGGCCTCTGCCCAAGACAAGAATGGACCGGGAGCTGATCAAGCGTGTCTTGATCAACCTTCTCTTAAACGCCAGCGAGGCCATCCAGGAAGAGGGTCGAATCAGGGTAAGTACAAGGCACTTTGAGGGATGGCTGGAGCTTACCGTATGGGACAACGGTAAAGGCATGTCCAAGGAATTCCTGGAAAAATCCCTATTCAGACCCTTTCGCAGCACCAAGACCCATGGTATGGGAATAGGGCTCTTCCAGTGCAAGAGCATAGTGGAAGCCCATGGAGGCAGGATCGAGGTGGAAAGCCAGGAGGGGCAGGGAACCAGGGTGAGGGTGGTGCTGAGCAAAGCTCCATAGGTGATGCCCATAAAGGGGGAGAGAGTGTGTGGGGTGTCGGATTTCTTTACTGATTGGGATTCGGCCCTCAGGATGAAAGGCCAAAGGCAAGAATCTTTGCTAGTGCAACCAGCCCGGAACAAACAAAGACTCCTGGTTAAATCTAAAGGAAAAAAATCAGTCATATCTAGAAGTTATGGGAGCCGAGCCAAAGAGGACTCAGTAAATCCAGGATCCGACCCGGGGCCTGTGGGACTGTGTGAGAATTCCTTGGCATGATTCTTTCTAAGAAAAAAATGAGGACATGAAAGAGAGGAATACATGAGAACCCTTAAGATCTTGACACTGTTGAAAAAGGCCCTTTGCTCTTTGGCCCTCGTGTTTCTTTGGGCAGGGGTTTCATGGGCTTGCCCCACGCTGCAACTGGACATAGCGGGAGGGACATACAATTACTCGGGCAACGGTCAGACCGAAGATACCATAGTGGCCCCAGGGGATACATTTACCTTGTACGCCTTCTTGATTCCCAATAGTAGCAATAAGCTGAACGATACCTACTACATATCAGCGGCCATAGTGCCCAAGGTGGGGGAGCCTGGGGAGAATTTGGGATCGTTTGTTTTCAGTGGCGAGACGATAAATGTGACGAGTGGCATGACCTATGGAATCCCGCCATTGGAGATTGTGGTGACTCAGACTCAGTTGTGGGATCGTGGAGATCTGCCGAGGCATGGCATCTATTACACTTATTTTGCGGAGTTTGGGTTCAAGTTCAATGAATCCCAGTATCTTGCGTCTTACGACACAGCTTTGAGGGCTCAGAATAACTTGGGAATTCCTCCTGACTCCACAGGGGTAAATATGTATTACGTGACCTTCCAGGTAGATGTCTCAGGCCTGGCCCCAGGCTACATAATCCATTTTGATCTTTACAACACCACGATCCGGTGTGGCAATGACGTGGATGTGACCAAGTTTGCCCCATTTTCCCACGATGCAGAAAGCAAGGTGCCAGAGACCTCAAGTCTGTTTCTCCTTGGGGCTGGTCTCCTCGGGGTAGGGCTTCTGGCCAAGAGAAGGCGGCCCAGGCGCCTGGATTAGAGACAAGCCCAAAAAAAACAGTCTATAACCCCTGTCATTTCTTTGCCTTATCTGGTTGTGTGCTCAAGAGGGCTCAGGCTCTTTGGGGCCAGGAGGCGCCCTGCCCAGGATTTAACCGGTCCTGGGGATCAGCGGGCCAGGCAGGAATGAGTCTTAGCCTGGAGCTGATCAAGAAGCTCTAGCAGCTTGGGTTCGGCCCAAGGGATGAGTTGATCTAGCCCAATTAACCCAGGTAACCCGACTCTTTTTTCTCTTGCTCACACCTGCGGCTCTAGGTATGCTCTAGCCTGTAAGAGAGCCTGCAGGAGAGTTCTGCCCATGAGCCCACAGGACAAGCCACGGCTTCTCATAGTGGAGGATGACCAGGACCTGGCCACGCAACTCAAGTGGGCCCTGGCCAGACACTACGAGGTGGATGCGGCCCAGGATGCAGCTTCGGCCCTGAGGGTTTTCAAGAAGGCAAGGCCCAAGCTGGTCACTTTGGATCTGGGGCTTCCCCCGGATCCAGGGGGGGTCAAGGAAGGCTTCAATGTCTTGGGCAATCTCCTGGAATCTGACCCCATGGTCAAGGTGATAGTGATAACAGGCAGGCAGGAGAGGGAACACGGCCTCAGGGCTGTGGCCATGGGCGCCTACGATTACATGAGCAAACCCGTGGACGTGCAGGAGCTGGAGGTGGTGCTCAAGAGGGCCTTACATGTGAGGGCCCTGGAGGAGGAGAATCAGGCCCTGGAGGCCAGGGAGCATCGGGCATCGGCAGGGGAGATGCTCTGGGCCAGCAAGGTCATGGAGGAGGTCTGGGTAAAGATCCAAAGAGTGGCCAAGACAGATGCTCCGGTTCTCTTGCTGGGGGAGACGGGCACAGGCAAGGAGCTTGCCGCCAAGGCCATTCACGGGCTGAGCCCCAGAAGAAACGCTGCCTTTGTGCCCATAGACTGCGGGGCCATACCCGAGAGCCTCCTGGAAAGCGAACTTTTCGGCCATGAGAAAGGGGCCTTCACAGGAGCCCACACCACCAGGAAGGGACGGGTGGAGGCAGCTCAGGGGGGCACACTTTTTCTGGACGAGGTGGGAGATCTGCCGGCAAGTCTCCAGATGAAGCTCCTTAGGCTCTTGCAGGAACAACGTTTTCAGCGCGTGGGGGGCAGGCAGTGGATAGAAGTGGATGCCCGGGTCGTGGCAGCCACCAACAGGGATCTGGGGCAGGCCATAAAGGAAGGCAGGTTCCGAGAAGATCTCTACTTTCGCCTGGGGGTAGTGGTCATAGAGCTTCCACCTCTTAGGCACAGGTCAGGAGATGTGACCCTCTTGGCCAATGCCTTTCTGGAGCGGTTCAAGGGGGATTCGGGCAAGAGGCTCAAGGGTTTCACCCGAGATGCCCTGGAGGCCATGGAGGCCCATCAGTGGCCTGGAAACGTGCGAGAGCTGGAAAACAGGGTTCGAAGGGCAGTCATAATGGCCAAGGGTTCCAGAATAACCACCACAGACCTGGACCTGGAGGCTCAAGGCGAGACATTGCAGGATCTGGATCTTCGCTCTGCCAGGGAGGCTTTGGAAAGGGAGATGGTGGAGAAGGCCCTGGCCAGATGTGGTGGAAATCTGACCCAGGCGGCCCAGATCCTGGGCATAAGCAGGCCAACCCTCTATGATCTGATGGATAAGCTGGGTATAAGGAAAGAGGCACAGACCGAGTAAAAGAAGCACAGAGCGGGCAAAAGCGGCACAGAGCACGGAGCACAGAGCAAGCAGAAACAGCACGGAGCAAACAAAAGCGGCACGGAGCACAGAGCACAGAGCAAGCAGAAACAGCACGGAGCAAACAAAAGCGGCACATGGCACAGAGCACAGAGCAAGCAGAAACAGCACAGAGCACAGGGCACAGGGCGGGCAAAAGCGGCACAGAGCACAGGGCACAGAGCAAGCAGAAACAGCACAGAGCAGACAAAAGCGGCACAGAGACCAGGGCGAGCAAAGGCAGGACAGGGCAAAGAGAAGTAGGGCAAGGAAAATGGCGGGATCGTGGGGTACCTGGATAAAGATTAGGGTGCTTTTCCTGGGGGCATTTATTGTTGCTGGAGTCAGCAATGGGGCTGCCCAGTCAGTGGACAACCCCACCATTCGAGTTGCCGAATATGGACTCTTGGCCGAGACCCCATTTTACATGGAAGAGCGCACCAACCACCTTCCCTTCAGGTTGCCTGACAAGACCTGTAACAAGGACGCAGACTGCCGCTGGACCCTGGACGAGACAAGACTCCACCTCAAGATAAAGGCTACCAGGGGAAGAAAAATAGTGCGGGTTACCAAGCAGGTGAACCGTGAGGATGCTGAAACAATTTTTGAGAGCACCGAAGGGGTCGGAGCTCTCATGCAGCCTGTTTTCTTGAGACCCGGCGGGATTCGGCTGCCTTGTCGTCAACCAGGCGAGCCTATGTTCCCGGAGGAGCAGGAGGAGTACCTCACGGTGGAGGCCTTTGAGACCGGTCCAGACCGAGAGGAAAAGGTTGTGGAGCGTTCCACTCAGGTGGTCATAATATACCGATATAGATGTCTCAAGGACCCCACAATGCCTTAAACAATATGGTTACCGCGGGGACCCTTGGGGGGCCCGGATGAAAGCCAAGGAGCATCCAGGCAGGGCAGGGTGGGCCTGGATGACTCATGGGATGCAAGAAAGGGGAGGCACGAGATGGCTTCTGGCATGAGAAGGCCTTGGGGAGTCTTGTGGGTGCTTGTGTTGGGCCTGGCTTTGAGTTTGGCGGCGGGCTGTGGGGACAAGCAGGCCAAGAAAGCCAAGCACATGGAGAAGGGCAATGCTTTCTTGGAGCAGGGCAAACTCACGGAGGCCATAATAGAGTTCAAAAATGCCGTGCAACTGGATCCGGGGGATGGGCAGGCCCAATATGCTCTTGGTCGGGCTTTGTTGCGCAAGGGGTCTGTTACCGAGGCCTTTGGAGCTTTTTCCCAGGCCGTCAAGCTGGATGAAGGTATTCTGGAAGCCCATCTTGGTCTGGGACGCCTCTATCTTCTGGGCAAGGATTCGGCAAAGGCCAGGGAAAGGGCTGAGCTGGTTCTCCAGAAAGACCCTACCAACCTGGAGGCCCACCTTCTCATGGCAGATGCGCTCATGATGGAAGGAAAGCTGGATCAGGCCATAGAATACCAGCAAAAAGGCCTGGAGTTGAAACCGGATCGGCCCGGCACAGGTATCCACCTGGCCACCATGTACCTTCTCAAGGGGGAGCCGGAGAAAGCCGAGGAGGTGCTCTTACAGGAGATCAAGAAAGATCCCAAGTCAGCTTCTCCCAGGCTGGCCCTTGGCCGCATGTACCTCATGACAAGGCGACAGGATCAGGCTGAAAGGACTTTCTTGGAACTTCTGGAGGTGGAACCAGGGAACCTGCCTGCCATAAGGGATCTGGCCAGGCTTTACACGGCCCAGGGCAAGCCCCAGGAAGGGGAAAGGGTTTTTCTGGAGGCCGTGGCCAAAGAGCCCAAACGCTCGGACCTGCGCCTGGCTCTGGGGGATTTCTATGTTGCCTGGGGAAAGACCGATCAGGCCGTTGTACAGTTCAGGGAAGCCAGGGATCTGGACCCCAGGAATCTGGCTGCCCGGGAGCGGCTCGTGGACTACCATCTGGCCCAAAAGGAGTTCCACCAGGCCAGGGTCTATGTGGATGAGATCAAGAAAAGAATTCCCGGGGAACCTGGGGGAGTCATGTTGGAAGGCAGGCTTCTTCTGGCAGAGAGGCGCTACGAGGAGGCCGTGGCAGCACTTCAAAACCTGGTGAAACAGGCCCCCAATCACCCCCAGGCGCATTTCCTCCTGGCTCTGGGCTACCTGGGCAAGGGGGATCTTCAGCAGGGCAAGACAGCCCTGGTAAAGTGCCTGGAGCTGGCTCCTGCTCATCTGCAGGCCAGGGAGCTCCTGGCGGATCTTCACCTTAGAACAGGGGCCCGGGAAGAGGCCCTTGCCGAGGCCCAGCGCCTGGTGGAGACAGCTCCCAAGAACTGGAGGGCCTACCAGATGTTGGCCAGGGCCCAGATGGCCAGGGGGGACTTGAAGAAGGCCAGAAGCGCTCTGGAGGAGATGATCAAGCTGGCGCCAGAGAGATCCTCAGGGCCTTACATGATGGGGCTCATTGCCCTGGCCGAGAAGAAGGAGGATCAGGCTGCCGAGATGTTCGCCAAGGCCCTGGCCCTAGACCCCCAGGACACAGGGGCCCTAAGGATGCTGGTTTCCTACCACCTGAGAAGGGGCGAAGAGGAAAAGGCGAAGAATCTGGTGGAGGAGCATCTTTCCAGATTTCCCCGGCACGCACCCTTCCATCACATAAAAGGAGCGCTTCTGGCGGCCCTGGGGAAAACTCAGGAGGCAGAGGAGAGCTACCGCAAGGCCATGGAAATGGATCCCTTGAAACCCGAGCCCTATATAGCCCTGGCAATGCTCTATGCCAGGGAGGAGCGTCTTGATCAGGCTGCAGCCATGTACGCCAAGGCCTTGGAAAAGGATCCCAAGGCCCTTGCACCCAGAATGGCTCTGGGAGCCATCTACGAAAAGCAAGGCAACAAGGCCAAGGCCAAGGAGACCTATGAGCAGCTCCTGGCTCTGGATCCGGATTTCCCGCCCGCTTTGAACAACCTGGCCTGGATGGAGCTTGAGCAGGGCGGAAACCTGGATCTTGCCCTGAGCATGGCCCAGAGGGCCAAAGAGAGGGCCCCTCAGGAGCCCGCAGTATCTGACACCCTGGGTTGGGCCTATCACCTAAAAGGGCTGCCCACCATGGCCCTTCCTCTGATTCAGGAGGCCCTGGAGAAAATGCCAGAAAACCCAACGGTCCTTTACCACCTGGGGGTGGTGCAGGCCCAGCTGGGCCGTCAGGAAGAAGCCAGGGGGGCTTTGGAAAAGGCCCTAAATGTGGGCCAGAAACAAACCTTTCCGGAAAAGGAGGAGGCAGCCAAGCTCTTGGAGAAACTCTCTGGCCCCCAAACCGGCAGTCCCAGACCTGCCGAAGGCAAGAAGTGATGAATCAGTACCTGGCCGTTATGCGGAAAAAAAATCTGTTGTTGGAATACCCTGAGGCTGTGGAGGTGGTTTGCTCCACGTGGTGATATTCCAGGCCAGCGGTAAGCCACCTGAATATCATGGCATTGAGGGAGGGTCTTACCTGCCAGATGGTCCTCTTCCCGCTGGAGGGAAAGTCGTAATTACCCACACTGCCGTCTAGGCCCACAAACAGGTGCCTGGCAAGATCATAGCGAAAACTCACCCCTGTTGCATAGAATGTTCCGAAGCCCAGATTCTCGGCATCACCATAGCTTTCCGTGTAACCGCCCCTCAGATAACCTCTTCCCTGGAACCTTCTCCAGCGCACCGTGATGGAGGCCTCTCCCTCTGGTTTTCCGTCTGATTTGCCTTCCTCTGGCACCTGGAAGAAGTACCCGGCTCGCACGGCCCCCGAGACCAAGGGACTGAAGGCATGCTCGGCCCCCAAGGCGCCCCTGTAAACCACATAATCAATGCTCTCTTGTGGGGCGAAGTCCCTGTTGGAAAATCCGGCCTGCGCATAAACAGTGGTGTGGGGGCTCAGCCTGTGTTTGAAGGCAAAGCTGCCGTCTTGGCCGTGGAAGTCCGAGGAGGCCACGAATTGGGCCTTGGTATAGCTCAGCTCGTAACTCAGGCCCCACTGGGGCACAAACCAGTGCTCCCCCCTCAGCCCCACCGTGTCTCGGGTGGAATCCCTGGTGGTTTCCTGGTCGTTTCTGTAGATCTCGTTTCTGTAACGCAGGGAAACCCAATCATCCCTGTCGTAGCGCCATTCCAGGACCGGCTGGAAGCTGTTTCTGATATACTGTGAGCGGGTCAGCCTGGTGCCTACCCTGTACTCCGTTGGACCAGGCACCTCATCCGGGGGGGGAGGCTCTTCGGGCAGGAGCACTTCCCTGGGCTCGTCGGAGAGGATGAAGCTGTCCAGAAGGCGCAAGGTCAGGTTCCTCACCAGGGCCTGACGCAGATCCAGGTTGGCCGTGTGGCCCAGGAAGTTGAGGTCCTTGTTTCTGGCATAGAGATTCACGTTTAGATGGTAGTCCAGGGCCATCTGGCCTGTCTTGGTGTCCAACAGGAGCTGCCCGCCAGGGGAGACTGTGGTTATGAAGTCCCTCTGGGGATTCTCAGAGGATAAGTTCAGGTTGTCGTTGTACTGTTCTTGAAGGGTGACATCCAGATGCCATTCTGTTTTAATCTGAGCCGTGGAGACCCAGGGGTGGCAACACAGGCAAAAGAGGCCCAGTGCCAAGAAAGATGAGAACACAAGCCACTTCAGATCATGTTCTTTCTTTTCCCTGGGGGGGACGCCCAATTTTGGATCTCCCGTTTTTTCCCCTCCTGATGGTGCAACTTCCGCCGCAGCATTGTATGATTGAATATCATGCGATGCAAGAGAAAAAGACCAAACTCCGGGCAATTGGCAATGAAAGGGTTGGAAAGTACAGCAGAGGCAGGGACCAAAGAGGCCAGGAACACTGGAGAAAAGGGGGAGGGAAGAATGAAAAAATCTGTGCTGCTCTGGTGGATGGGTGTGGCAAGCTTCCTGGGTTTGTTAGCCATGGTGTATCCTTGCATGGCCCAGCAGAAAACCTCTGGAGGGGTTTCCGAGGATTACATCATTTCCGTGCACGACGTACTGGACATACATGTCTGGAAGGAGCCTGAGCTGAGTAGAGAGGTGGTGGTCAGGGAAGATGGCAAGATATCCATACCCCTGGCCGATGATCTTCAGGCCGCAGGACAGACCCCCGTGGAGCTGAAAAAGAGCATTGCTCAAAAGCTCTCGGATTTTCTGGCCGATCCCCAGGTCACGGTCATAGTCAAGATTCCCAAGAAGTACAAGGTCTTTGTAACCGGAAACGTAACCAGGCCGGGGCAGTACGAATCCCCTCACCCGGTGACGCCCCTGCAGGCCGTGGCCATGGCTGGCGGGCTCAATGAGTGGGCCTCCAGCAAGCTGATAATCCTGAGCATGGAAGGCGGAAAGCCCACCAGGAGGGTGCTCAACTACAAGGAGGTGGTCTCAGGGGAGTCTCTGGAGGAGAACCAGCCACTGAAGTCTGGCGACACGGTCATAGTGCCTTGAGGCACAAGAAAAAAGAGGAGAAAGCTCCATGTTGAATTTGGCTAGAAAGCCCAAGCCCGAAGATTACCTGGCCTTTGTCTGGAGAAGGAAGTGGTTGATCCTCATACCTTTTGTGCTGGTTTCAGGTCTGGGCCTGGCAGTGGTATACCATCTGCCCAAGCTCTACAGATCTACGACCCTCATCATGCTGGTGCCCCAGAGGGTGCCTACGGAGTATATCCGCCCCACGGTCACCACCACCGTGGAGGAACGCCTCCAGAGCATCGCAACCCAGGTGCTAAGCAGGACCAATCTGCAGACCATCATTGATGAGTTCAACCTCTATCCCAAGATGACAGCCAGGTCCTCCAAAGAGGAGGTGCTGGAGTTCATGCGCTCCAACATCGAGATAGAGTTGAAAAGAGGGCAGAAAGGGGGCCCCAGGAAAGAGACCGTTGATGCCTTTGAACTCTCTTTTTCCCACTCAGATCCCAGGACCGCCATGCTGGTCACCAATAGACTGGCCTCCTTCTTCATAGAACAGAATCTGAAATTGAGAGAGCAGCAGGCAGAGAGCACTGCCTCTTTCCTGGCAGACCAGCTAAAGAAGGTGGAGGCTGACCTGGCAGCCAGGGAGCAGGAGATAGCCCAGTTCAAGGTCAAGCACATGGGTGTGCTTCCTGAGCAGGTATCGGCCAATTTGGGAATGCTCCAGCAGCTCCAGATGCAGTACCAGAGGCTAAATGACAGCATCCGCTCGGCCGAGGACAGAAAGGTGCTCTATGTCAACCAGATAGCAGAGCTGAGGAGATTCTCGGCCTCTGCAAGGGCCGAGGAGGCTGGGCTTCAGGAGGAGATCCCGGCCGGTCCGGGCCAGCCCACGACCCTGGAGCAACTGGAGGCCAACCTGGCCCAGCTAAGAGCCAAGTACACGGAAAAACATCCGGACGTGGTGGCCCTGAAAAAAAGGGTGGAGGAGGCCAGGCAGGCTGGATCTGCTGTGGCAGGGACAACGCCAGAAGGCCAAAGACAGGTCCGCTCGCGAAGGGCCGCAGCCGGCAGGAGCGGGCCTGACCAGACAGAGACCATGATAGCCAACGTGCAGGCCCAGCTGGCAGCCACAGAGTCCGAGATTCGCCAGCTCAGGGCAGAGGAGCTCAAGCTCAAGGCCAGGATCAGGGAATATGAGGAGCGCATCGAGACAGCCCCACAGATAGAGCAGATGATGACCGACCTGACAAGAGGCTACGACAACACCAGGAAGCTCTATGAATCGCTGCTGGCCAAGAAGCTGGAGGCCGAGCAGGCAAAGGCCATGGAGCAGCGCCAGCAGGGTGAGCAGTTCCGCATACTGGATCCGGCGCAGATGCCCACCAAACCCTGGAAGCCTGATATGAGAAAGATGATAGTGCTTTGCTTGGTTGCAGGGTTGGGGGCAGGCCTGGGGCTGGCCCTTCTTGCAGACTACAGGGACCGCTCCTTCAAGGACCCGGAGGACCTGGAGGCTTTCACGGGACTCAAGGTGGTGGCAATATTGCCGAGGATAGAGATAAGGGAGGAGGCTTCTTCCCCAAGGCGCAAGGGCGCCAAGGTCTGAGCCAGAGGACAGGAAGCATCCAGAGGCACTCAAAAGAGGTAGTGCAAATGTACGAATCCTTCTTCGGTCTCGAGAAAAAGCCCTTCGAGATCACCCCTGATCCTGCCTTCATGTATGCCAGCCAGCAGCACAAGGAGGCCCTGGCAAGCCTCATATATGGGGTAAAGGAAAAAAAGGGCCTCATGGTGCTCACAGGCGAGGTGGGCACAGGAAAAACCCTTCTGGTGCGATGTCTTCTCCAGATGCTGGATCCAGGCACCAAGACGGGCTACATAATAAATCCCAGACTGAGCCTCATGGAGTTCTTCCAGAGCGTGGCCCACGAGTTCGGTCTGGGTGGGGATTTCTCCACCAAGGCGGCCTTCCTGGAACGCATGAACCACTTTCTCCTGGAAACAGCGGCCAGGGGAGATAGGGCTGTGCTCATAGTGGATGAGGCCCAGAACCTGGGACTGCCCATCTTGGAGGAGATAAGACTCCTGATGAACCTGGAGACCTCAAAGCAGAAGCTGCTCCAGGTCATACTGGCGGGCCAGCCGGAGCTGCACAAGATAATAGAGTTCAGTTGCATGAGGCAGTTTAAACAAAGGATAAGCCTAAGGGCGCATCTCAACCCATTGAGCAAAAAGGAGACAGCCCTTTACATCAGGCGAAGGCTGGAGGTGGCAGGCCTGAGCCAGGGTGAGATCTTTGATGCAAGATCCGTGGCCCTGATTCACAAGTACAGCTCTGGGATCCCGAGACTCATCAACGTGGTATGCGATAATTCCATGCTTACGGCCTATGCCTTGGGAAAGAAGAGGGTGAGTCCGGCCGTGGTCAGGGAGGTCATAGGGGACCTGGAAGGGAAGGGACTCAAGAGAGCCGATGATCTGGTGTGGCCCAGGGATGAGCGGGATCTCTTGCAGGAGTGGGCCATGCCCAGGAACTCCAAGAGATCTTCCCCAGGCCGCTGGGTCTGGGTGGCAGGGGCAGTGGTTGTGGCCCTGGCAGGGGCTCTGGCGGCCCTGGGAGGGGGCTCTCAGTGGTTTCCCAGGGTCTGGGCAGGTCTCAAGAGGTTCTTGGATCTGGCCGGGTGAGCCCGGAGGCCGGGGCTTGTCTCATGAAACAAGATCCAGTGGGCCCGAAGGTGTTTTGCCCAGGCCCGATGCTGAGAGGAGGTGAAAGTATTTGAGCAAGGTATTCGAGGCATTGCAAAAGGCTGAGAAGGACAAGGTTGTGCCCAAGCCTACCATTCAGGGCCCGGCCCCTGGAACCCAAGAGGAGCAGGAACCCATCCCAGCGGAAGTGGCTTCCCTGGCCTCAATGCTGGACAGAGCTCGGGAGGGGCAACTGCCTGCCTTGAGCCCATGGCTTCTGGTATACAATCGCGGGTATGGGCAGGTGGTGGAACAGATCAAGAGGCTCAGGACCCACATCTTGCACTCCCACCCTGGTTCGGAAGCCCCCAGGGTGATCTTGGTCACAAGTGCTTCGGCCGGTGAGGGCAAATCCCTGGTTTCGGCCAATCTTGCAGCCAGTATTGCACAGGGGATAAGAGAGTCGGCCTGGCTTGTGGATGCTGATCTTCGTCATGGAAGACTGCACCGTTTCTTCGGCATGAAGCCTGCCCCTGGGCTTTCGGACTATCTGGCCGGGGAGTTGGATCTTGAGCAAGTGCTCAGGGAGACTGGGATCCAGAAGCTCTCTTTCATAGCTTCGGGATCCAACAGGGAAAACCCCATAGAATTGATCTCCTCGGAGAGGATGAAATCCCTTGTGGAGAAGATCCGCTCCCAAGAAGAGGAGACCTTCGTGGTCCTGGACAGTACTCCAGCCCTTCTGACCAGTGAACCCCGCATCTTGGCCCAGATGGCCGATGGGGTGGTCTTTGTGGTGCGCCATGACCTGACCCCCAGAAACGGGCTGAAAGAGGCCATGGAATACTTTCCCAAAGAAAAAATACTGGCACTGGTCTTCAATGATGTGCCTCCCCAAGCTCTGAAGCTCTACGGACACGCGTACGGGGCTTATTACTATGGGGGATCCTACAAGCCTAAAGATGAAAAGACCCGTTCCTGACACCGGGAGAAGCCCAAGGAAATGATCCCGTGGGCTGTGTCGGATTTTCTTACGCTTTGTGATGTGCTAGCCAAAATCTCTTGCCTTGAAAGGAGCTAGCAAACTCCCTGGCTCCCAGTGTTGAAAGAGGGGGGTTTAGGCTCTGCTCAGGTAAATTCATCCTTTCTCGATCTCAAAGCCAAGGCCTTCCCAAAGAGAAGTGGCCCCAGACCTAAGCTATCCTGTTGGGATTTCATGAATTAAGTCTTGACCGTTTCTCGGGGATCTTGAAACCCAAGATATCTGGGCCCCCCAAAGGGGAGCCTTGGTGTCGGATTATCTTACAACTTTGAGCTTTTGGATGAGGCTCTGGAGGGAAAGCTTCTGGTCGTATTTTTCCTAAAAAGACTTGACATGCAAATAGATAGGGGCTTTGAAGCCCGATCACACACCTTGGGCCTGCACATGTGCCCAAAAAAATTTTTTTATTCACCTCTTTTTTTGGGGAGAAGGCTCTTGCCAGAATAACTCATAGAAACTCCAATAGTTGAGGTTACAAGGAATCCATGGTGAGACTCTCTTTTGTCATGGGGGCCTGGGACAAAAAAAACCAGAGGCAATATTTGGCACAAATATGGCTTTTCGAAGTAAAAATGTGCGCATGGGGAGCTCAGGCCTTGGGCCTGGCTTCGAGGGGCATGCTAAATCCCCTGGATGGTTTGGGCCAGGGGCAGGCTTAGAGGATCAGCAACAGAATTCCAGCCCAGATAAGGGCGCTTAGAAGGGCTCCCAGGAGCATTCCTTTCATGAATCTTGCGCCCGAGTGCATGTCCTCCATGAGGCCACAGGCAGCCTCAAGGGAGACATCTTTGCCCTGCTCCAATGGAGGGGCCGGAGAAGAACCATGTAGGCTTTCCCTTTTGGGTGCAAAGCAGGGCTCTTGTGGAAGAACATCCGGAGCACAATGTTCCATGGCGTATTTCCTCCCAGCTGGTCTTGCCTTAGTGGATCACGAATCCTCCATGGGAAGAGGCTCGGCACGCTCCGTGGCTTGTGGAGCGAACAACTATCTTGTAACCGGAGCCAGGCTTGAGCTCGTGGGGCAAAGGCCAGAGGAGTTGGCCTGTGTTGGGCACATTGGCTCCTATGAGCCTGATGCGCCTGGAGCCCTTGTGCAGGGCCACAGAGACCCAATCCCCGCAGAAGCCCTCCGGGGTCCAACTGATGAGCAGATCCTCTCCTCTTCGGAAAACCGAGCCCTCCCCGGGGGCCAAAACCTGCGGCTCCCATATGGAGAAGCTCTCCTGGGATTGGGCTTGCTCCTGGGGCAGCTGCCTGCCTTGAACTCTTATGACGTAACCTTCTCCGGCCGGAAATTTTTTGCCCATGCGAAGCAAAAAGGAGCCGTGGTTGGGGGTGGAAGAGCGAAGAGTAATGCTGCCAGATGGACCCACCAGTTCCAGGGACACATGGGAAGAATCGAAGCCGGCCCAGCGGATCTCATAAACGCAGCCTCTGGCCCATGTTATGCCTGCACCATTGGGGTATATAAGCCTGGGATCTGCGTAAAGATCCGCAAAGACTTCCTGGCTGTACCCGCTTTCCAGCCCATCCAGGTTGATTGCTGTGACTGCAAAGTACCAACGCCCCTGGTAAAGGTCCAGGGTATATTTGCAAACTCCCCCGAGGCATTGCCTGGAGCTGACCCTCTGTCGGAAGGTGTAATCTCCAGAGCAATTACCGTAATAGAGGCGGTAAAAGCTTATGCGGTCCTGTGGGGGGGACTCGTCCCAGGCCAAGGTGACCTGAAAAGCTTGAGCCTTGCCCACGAGAAAAAAAGACAAAAGGCTTATCAGGGCAGCAGCGTACATGGCAAGAAGCGTTGGTTTTTTGTCATTGCAAGTCAAAAAAATTCCTCCACAGGGGGAAAAAAGATCCTGGGAATCTCATATATCAAAGGCCCTGGTGACGGATCTGGCTCCTTTGCCCACAGGATGGGCTTGCGCATTTCACATAAACTAGCAGAAATGATGCCAAGCTCAGGGCATCTTTTTGGGGCCGGGCTCAACAAGCCAAGGCCACACAAGTCTCTGGCACATGACTCTTGAGGAGGAGGTTCTTCTTGGAGAGAAGGGGGCAAGAGGACAAAGCCCATGGTATTTCTGGGAGCCAATGACCTGTGGGCGGCCATCTTGGACATGATGGCTCCTAGGTCCTGAGGTGATTCACTAAATATAGAGGCTTGTAGCATCTAAAAATTTAAATGTCAAGTGAAGAAATGATAGTTAAGCATCTGAATTTAAATGATATCATCGAGTGGAGAAAAAGAACATCTTGTGAGGCCTTGGCTTCTTGTGTTTGGCCTTTTGGACAAAAAGAGATAAACCTATCATACAGAAGATGGGGTGATGTCTTTGCCAGGAGCCAGGGGAACCAGGGTGGTGCACTCCTGGGGGATAAGATGGTCTAAGGGCGCGATCCGGGTTGTTGCCAGATAGCTCCGGTTGAAGTACCTTTTGGGACTCGGGGTCATGGAACGGGTCTTGCCGCAGGAAATCTTAGTTAGAAAAGGATCTTTGGAGCTTGGAGAAGTAATCTTTGGGATCAGGGTTTGAATGTCTGGGAGCTTGTTGGGGGATCAAAAGGAGAATTTCATTTGAATCCCCGGCCGGGGTAGAATAAACTGGCATGTGTTTGGAGGGGGGAGGGGAATGGAAAGGCTGGCCATGGAAGCCAGGATAGAGTGTGACATGACAGGCTTGGTGGAAAGAAGAGTAGCCGAGAGGCGCATGGGTGAGAGAAGGCAGGGTGAGAGGAGGCAGGCCTCTTTAAACTACAAATTCCTCCTCCTGGGGATTGCTTGTAGAAGAAGCGGTCAGGACAGAAGAGTCTGTGAGAGACGTCGAGGCGACAGAAGAGCCAGCAATTCTTGTTAGATAATCCCGACTCGGGTCATCTACCCAAGCACTTAAAACTTGGCCAACCCAAAGCTTTTCAAGGAGCCCTGGGCTCTTGTATCAGGCCCTCGGGGGGCTGCTACAAGCTCTGAAAGGGCCTCTGGGGTTTACCCCCCCTATGCCGAGACCCAAGGTCCTGGCCGGGGGGGGTGATGGGAGAGGCCTTCCTATTTTTTACTCAACTTGAGCCCCTTGGGGGGAGATGGAGCAGCGTTCACACGAATCGTGAAGCTCTTGGACTGCATGGCTCCGTCATCATCTCTTACCTGAAGCACTGCCGTAAAGGTTCCTTCGGAACTGTACGTGTGCTGTGCGTTTAGCTGGGTGGCCGTTGTGCCGTCCCCAAAGTCCCAAAGCACAGATACTATCTCGCCGTCTGGGTCTGTGGCAACGGCCGTGAAGGAGACCGTAAGAGGTGGAGCACCTCTTAGGGGTGAGGCCTCGGCCGTAAGGCTCGGGGGCTGATTGGGGGGTGAGACCGTGATCTGAACAGATTTGGAGGCCGTGGCGCCAGCATCATCCCTTACTGTGAGTGTGGCTGTATAGGTTCCCGGATTGGTGTAGGTGTGAGAAGTACTTTGCTGGTTTGAGCCAGTTCCATCACCAAAGACCCAGGAATATTCCACGATGGTACCGTCAGGGTCACTGCCCGAGCCCACGAAGGACACGGTCAGGGGGACGTGGCCCGAGGATGGAGCGGCCGTAACATTCACAGTAGGAGGTTGGTTGGCGGGGGTGACCGTGATCTGCACAGAGGCTGTGGCCGTTGCTCCGTCATTGTCTGTGACTGTCAGGCGGGCCGTGAAATTACCTGCGGACATGAAGGTGTGGGATGGGTTCTGAAGGCTGGATGTGGAGCCATCACCAAAATCCCAGGAATAAGAAACTATGGTGCCATCCTGGTCAGCCCCGCTTCCCTGGAAGTTCACAATCAGAGGTGCCTGTCCTGAAGTCACAGAGGAGGAAGCCGAGGCTTGCGGCGGGAGATTCTCCCTGGCGCTCACCTCATTGGAATAGTCGCTTTCATTACCCTCTGTGTCATAAGCGGTCACGGCAAAATAATAGGTGACCCCAGCCTGAAGGCCGGCCAGGTTGTAGAGGGTCACGTTACCCACATTCACATTCTGTGAATAGCTTCTGGAGGAAGTGCCATAGTAGAGTTTGTATCCGGCCAGGTCTGGCTCCTGATTGGGATCCCAGGCCAAGGTGAAGGATGCCCCCAGGCAGTGTTGGGGCAAGAAAAGGAAAAGAAAAGGCAAGAAAAACAAAAACCAGGGCGAGAGCCTCATTTCTCTTCTGACAAGACACCCTTTGGCTGGCCTTTGGTCTGTCTGAGCAAGCCTGCCAAGGGCCCCCTTTCCCATTTCCCTGCTTTCTGTTCCTGAAAAAACCAGTTTCAAGGTCCCAGCCATATAATGATCTCCCCCCAAACCCTCGGCCTTTATGCAATGTGTAAGCTCACTGTGTGGAGAAGTATCCCTCCGAATAACCGAAACAGCCCTTGTTGGAGACGGATTCTATCTTGATGCGGTACCTGGGGCTTGGCTTGAGCTCAGAGGGAATTTCCCATTGGTAAGTGCCTGTATTGGGTGCCATGGATGCAATGCTCATCACGGTCTTGTTGCCCTTAAGAAGCAGGATGTCCACCTCGGGTCCACAGAAGCTCTCGGGATCCCACACTATGTTTTGTGGGGCAGATTTCTCCATCAAGGCCCCCTTGGCAGGTGAGATGACCGTGGGAGCAATGATGCGCAGCTCTTCCTCTGATGAGTCGGAGACGTTCTTTCCTGAGACCCTCACCTTGTAGCCTTCTGCGGGCTGGAGCTTCTTGCTCACAACCCATGAAAAGACCCCGTCATTATTGGTACCCTTGGCTATCTTCTTCACAGGGACCCCGTCTTTGAGGAGCTCCAGGGTGACCTTGGAGTCAGGGAAATTCTTCCAGAGGATGTCGTACACACATCCTTTTATCCATGTGATGTTTCCATTGGGATATATGAGGGTGGGCTCCGAAGCCTCGGAGATCACATGGAGTTCCTGGCTAAAGTCGCTTTCGTTCCCATGCTGGTCAAAGGCGGTCACAGCCACGTACCAATGTCCCTGCTCCAGATCCAGCTCCGCTGAGCAGGAATTCCCCTGGCACACATCCGTCCCAAGCACCAGATGAGCCCCGTACTGACGGGATTCAGAACCCCAGTAAAGAACATAACCTGCCACCTGGGGCTCAGGGCTTCGATCCCACTGAAACTTAAAGCTTTCCCCCATGGCCGGCAAAGCCCATGCCAGTGTCATCATCTGACCCAATAGGCACAGAAGCTTCCTAAACCTGCCCTTGTTCAAAATTGTTCCTACATTTACCAAAAAGTAATTGACTCTGGGCTGGCTATCCTGTCTTGAGGGCTCATTAAGCTTTGATATCAAACTGTTAGCCATTGTCTGGATCCCCTTTACTCTTTTGTCGCTCTTCCAATACGCAAGGGGCATGCCCGGGAGGCAAGGGGGAAGTGGGAGCCCCAAGGACACATCATCTAGGCCAGGCCCTGGGCAATTCCTGAAAAGGGTCACGGGTCTGGGGCAAGGGGCTCGAGGGGCTGAGCCCCATTTTTTTGACTGGTTCGGGCCAGGGCAGAAAATCTCAGCGCTGGCCTTTCTCAGACTCTTCCTTTTGGGAACGTGATGTACGATTTTGTAACTGCTTTTTTCCGGGCAGGGCCCTGCATGCTTGTTTTTGTGCAAGGCACGGGGTTTGCATAAAGAAGAGATGCAAGCAATACAGGAGAGGTTCCATGGGTGTTGAGAATGCCAAGACCTGTGAGATTCTAACCAGGCGGATCTCCCTTACCCGCGTGGAGAGCGTAGGACAGGATCCCAAGGGAGTCGTGGTGGGATGGGAATACGCTCCTCCCCGAAAAGGGGAGCGCTATGCGGTTTACCTGGGCAAGGGGAGGGTTCTTAGAACCAGCTCGGTGGAAGACGTGCGGGAGAACATGGGTTCTCTTCTTATAAAAACCGCCAATTCCATCTACAAGGTTCAGTACCTAAACGGAAAGTAAGCCTTTCCTGTTGCCTGGGCCATCTGCTCTTTTTCTATTTCCATCCGCAGGGGATGGCTGCAAGCCGGCCTCTTCCCGGAAAATGTTCAGCCCAAGCCTTAGACTTCCCAAGTTTTGCTCCAGGAGGGATTCCCTGGAGAGGGCCTGAAGCCCTCTTTCAAGCTCCGGAGCCGAAAAAGGAAGCCAGCCCAGGGCACAGGCCGCTCCCACCAGCACCAGGTTGGCCCCCAGCAAGAAACCACTTTTGCCTGCCACAGAAAGAGCCGGCACAGAGGCTGCTTTGATGTCCATGGAGTTGAGGTACCTTGCCAGGCTGGGCAGTCCAAGCTTGTTTTTGCCCTGTTCCAGAACCAGGAACCCTCCTCTTTTGAGGTAGGCCAGGTACCTAAGACCCTCATCCTCGTTAAGACCCAGAAGCAAATCCGCCTTGCCCTTTCTGATAAGGGGCCCCGCCTCTTTCTTGCCCATCCTCAGGTGGGATACCACAGAGCCTCCCCTCTGGGCCATGCCGTGGGTCTCGCAGGCACAAACAGCCCAGCCCTTAGCCAGGGCCACGTGAGCCAAGAGTCCGGTCACAAAAAGGATGCCCTGTCCCCCCACACCTGCAAGAAGCACGTTCAAAGGGCCACCTCCTCTTTTGGCTTTATTGCACCACGCGGGCACACAAGCACACACACCCCGCAGCCCACACAGAGGCTCTCCAGCACCACAACCTGACCTTTGGACTCATCCCATGCCAGGGCCGGACACTCGAAGGCCTCCAGGCAGTGACGGCAGGCCTTGCAGCGCTCAGTAACCAAAGGGGGTGTGGCGCCGCTCAATGCTCTTTTCCCCTGGTGGAGCACACATGGGTGCCTGGCTATGACCACCGAGACCCCTGCCTGCTCAGAAGCAGACCTCTCCCATGCTCCCTTGAGGGCCTTTACCATGGCCTTGACATCATAGGGATCGCACACCTGCACGAAATCCACCCCGCAGCCTGCCACCAGCCTTTCCAAGGGCACAGGGTTCCCGGGCGAGCCGTCGGCCCTTTGATTCCAGGCCGGAGTGGATTGCATGCCGGTCATGGCCGTCACCTGGTTGTCCAGGATCACCAGCACGAAACGGGCCCGGTTGTGAACGGCATTGACCAATGCTGATATGCCCGAGTGATAGAAGGTGGAATCCCCCATGGTGGCCACTATGGGCTGTTCCTGATTGTCCAGGCTGAAGGCCTGGTAAATGCCGCTGGCCAGGGTGATGCCAGAGCCCATGTCCAGGACCGTGTCCACACCACCCAGGTTTGATCCCAAGGTGTAACAGCCTATGTCGCTTGGATAAATGGCCTTGGGAAAAGCCCTCCGAATGGCGTAAAAAGATGCCCTGTGGGGACACCCTGCGCACAAGGTGGGCCTTCGTCCAGGCAACTGGGCCTCCTCGAGGGCCCTGTCCAGGAGGGTCCTTTGCCTGGCTCTTGTTCTGGAACCTGGCTTTCCCTTAACCTCTCCAAGGGCTCTTTCCATGACCTCCCAGATGATCTCTGGAAGAAGCTCCCCCTCTGAGGGCACATGGCCTGTGCTTCGGCCCATGACCCGAGTCTTGTCAGGGAGCTGAACCTCCAGGAAAGAATCCGGCTCTTCCAGTACAAGGACTTTTTCACAGGACTCAAGAAACTCCCCGGCCTTTTTCCTGGGAAAGGGGAATGGCATGTTCACAACCAGCAAGGGGATCTCATGGAGACCTTCCTCTTCCAGAAGTTCCATGGCCACCAAAGCGGGCACCCCCCCGGCCAGGATTCCCAACGGGATCCGGGCATCTGCTTTGAGGGCGCCCCTGAGCCTGGTCATTCCCTCTGAGACTGCCTCCAGCCTCCTGAGCTTTTGGTTCAGCTCCTTGTGAAGCAGGAACCTGAACCTGGGAGTGGCAGCCCAGCGGGAAGGATTTCTCTTGAAAGAGGCCTTGTTGGGGCGCAAGCTGGGAGCAAGGGAGCCCACCTTCATGTCTTGTCTGCCGTGGCTCAATCTGGTCACAGAGCGAAGCATGACCGGTATGTTGAACCTTTCTGAGATCTCCAGGCCTCTTCGGGCCAGAGTCCTGGCCTCCTGGGGGCAGGAGGGATCCAGAACCGGCACCTTAGCAATCCAGGCCATGCGCCGGGAATCTTGTTCTGTCTGTGAAGAGTGGGGGCCAGGGTCATCGCACGAAACCACCAGAAACCCCCCTTCAACTCCTGTATAGGCCGAACTCATGAGGGAATCGCAAGCCACGTTCAGGCCCACCTGTTTCATGCAGCAGGCGGCCCTCTTGCCCACCATGGCCGCTGCAAAGGCCTGGTCAAAGGCCACCTTTTCATTGATGGACCACTCGGCGTAAAGGGGTACCTCCCACTTGCGGCTCATCTTCAGGGCTGCAGGAAGGATCTCCGAGCTGGGGGTGCCCGGATAACCGGTTATCACCTGGCAACCTCCTTCCAAAAGCCCCAATGCTATGGCCTCGTTGCCCATGAGCACTTCCCTTTGCCTACGGGCCATTGGCATCTCCTTATGCTTTATTCTCATCCGCCCCTTGCGAGGCCTTGGCCCTGTTTATCTCCTCCATCAAGACCACGGCCTTGGGCTTAGGGGGGGTCTCAAAAAATAAATCCCATTTTTCTGCAGGAACCAATCTGGATAAGACCCGCCTCAGATTGGGCAGCCTCCATTCCCAGCACAGAAGCATCCTGGCGCAAGGCCTCCCCTCTGGCTGCTGGTAGCAATAGGCCAAAGGGACCTGGTTGCCCAGTTTGGGACAGCGGATCTCCAGGGCTTGGGTATCCATTGGTCTCTCCCATGAGAGCCCCCAAGCGGCCTTGATTACCAGGCCTCCCAGGGTGCTGCTGATTACAGGCCCAGGGTTCAATAGCATAAATAAAACTCAGGCAAGGATTTGGGGGCCTTAGCCCCCAACCCCCCGCCTACTTCAGAGAAACAATCCCTCTCATCATTACTGGTTTTTAGCTCAGACTTTGGGTTTTGGCAAGGCCGAGATATCCTTGAGGGCCCGTTCGATCTCCTCTTCGGGCAGATCGTGGTCCGCCAGCTTCCCCTCCATAAAGGCCGAGTATGCCCCCAGATCCACCAGCCCGTGGCCGCTCCAGTTGAAAAGGATCACCTTCTGGCGGCCTTCCTCCTTGGCCTTGAGAGCCTCCCTTATGACCACGGCTATGGCATGGGCCGTCTCAGGAGCGCTGATGAAGCCCTCTGACTGGGCAAAGGTGATGCCTGCCCTGAAGGTTTCCATCTGGGGCACCGCCACTGGCGTGACCAGCCCATCCATGACCAGCTGACTTACTATGGGAGCCATGCCATGATAGCGCAGCCCCCCTGCATGGATGGGCTCGGGCACAAAGGTGTGTCCCAAGGTGTGCATGGGAAGAAGGGGAGTCATGCCCACTGTGTCTCCAAAATCATAGGCAAAGGGCCCCCTTGTCATGGTGGGACAGGATGCCGGTTCCACTGCGTAGACCTGCACCTGCTTACCATTTATCTTGTCGGCCACGAAGGGCAAGGCCAGGCCTGCGAAGTTGCTTCCACCTCCTGCACACCCGATAACCACATCGGGATAGTCCCCCACCTGGGCCATCTGTTTCTTGGCTTCCAGGCCTATTATGGTCTGGTGAAGCAGAACGTGGTTCAAAACACTACCCAGGGAGTACTTGGTATCATCCCGGCTGACGGCGGCCTCCACGGCCTCGCTTATGGCAATGCCCAGGCTGCCTGGGGAGTTGGGGTTTTGAGCCAGGATCTTCCTGCCCGCCTCGGTCTCCTGGCTTGGACTGGGGGTGCAATTGGCACCCCAGGTCTGCATCATTATTCTTCTGTAAGGTTTCTGCTCGTAGGAAATGCGCACCATGAAAACCTTGCACTCCAGGCCGAAAAGCTTGCAGGCAAAGCTAAGGGCGCTTCCCCACTGGCCTGCCCCGGTCTCGGTAGTGAGCCTCTTCACACCAGCCACCTTGTTGTAATAGGCCTGAGGCACCGCTGTGTTGGGTTTGTGGCTGCCGGGGGGGCTGACTCCCTCGTTCTTGAAGTAAATCTTGGCAGGAGTCTGCAGGTGGTCTTCCAGGGCCTTTGCTCGCACAAGCGGGGTTGGCCTCCAAAGCAGATATTTCTCCAGCACCGGCTCAGGGATGTTGATCCAGCGATCCTGGCTCATCTCCTGCTCCAAGAGGTTCATGGGGAAAATAGGGGCCATGTCCTCAGGGCCCACCGGCTGCCCGGTGGCCGGGTGCAGCGGGGGCTGAAGTCCCCTGGGAAGATCTGGCAGAATGTTGTACCACTGCCTGGGGATGTCCGCCTCCTGAAGCAGGATCTTCTTGGCTCCCTCCATGTTCTTGCCTCCTTTCCTGTGCTCTTGGTCTTATTTACCCCCATGGGGGTCTGAAAAACAAAAAAGACCGCCTGCTTCTCGCCAGCGGTCTCATGGGAAGCGCAAGCCGGGAGCGGCGACTTGCGGGAGCTTCAGCCAAGAGCCGATCATAAGCCTGCCCCTGGTCCCTCACCACAGCAAGAGGCTAGAAACCATACCTGCAAGCTATAGATCAGCGTGTGAGTTCTAGTAACACAAGGGCCCATGGGCTGTCAATGGTTTTCATACAAAAAGAATACAATCCCACTGGATTTCCTGCATTCCCATGTTTAGGTTTTATGTTAACCAGCGGGGATCACTGGCCTGGGTACCTGACAGAAGAAGCCTGCATCCCCAAGGAGCATGCAGGCTCAGAGTTGGTCCCATGTTTCCCTGGGGGAAAAGGCTAAAAGAGGTGTGCTTCGCAAAATGGAGTTTCTTGCCATCACAGGATGATGGGGGCCAGGCCCGCGCTTGGGAAAAGCTTAGGACTGGAAGTTTCAAAGAAGAGTAAAAGAGGAGAACAGAATCATGGACATCCAGAGGTTTACGGTGAAATCTCAGGAAGCACTTCAAGAGGCCCAGACAAAGGCGGTGCGTTACAACCACCTGGAGGTGGACGGAGAGCACCTTCTCTTGGCCCTCTTGGAGCAAAGTGAAGGGCTGGTGCCCAGGCTGCTCATGCGCATGGAGGTGCCTGTAGATCAGCTAAAGGCGAGGCTGGAGCAGGAGCTGGACAGGAGACCCAGGGTGAGCGGCCCTGGAGCCGAGCCAGGGAAGGTCTATTTGACCCAAAGATTGAGTCGCTTGCTGGTCAGGGCCGAGGACGAGGCCCGTCGCCTCAAAGACGAATACGTCTCTGTGGAACACATACTCTTGGCCATGGCCGAGGAGGGGGACTCCACGGCTGCGGGCAGGATTCTTAAGGCTTTTGGAATCACCAGAGACTCCCTTCTTAGGGTCTTGAGCGAGGTGCGAGGTCACCAGAGGGTAACCAGCGCCACCCCTGAGGAGACCTACGAAGCCCTACAGAAGTACGGCAGGGATCTTGTGGCCGAGGCCAGGGCCAACAGGCTGGATCCTGTCATAGGCAGAGATTCGGAAATCAGAAGGGTGATCAGGATCCTTAGTCGCAAGACCAAGAACAACCCAGTGCTCATCGGAGAGGCAGGGGTTGGCAAGACCGCCATAGTGGAGGGACTGGCCCACAGAATAGTGCGGGGGGATGTGCCCGAAGGGCTTAAGAACAAAAGCATTTTCGCCCTGGATATGGGAGCCCTGGTGGCAGGAGCCAAGTACAGGGGGGAGTTCGAGGAAAGGCTCAAGGCCGTGCTGCAGGAGATAAAACAATCAGAGGGTAGGATCCTGCTTTTCATTGACGAGCTGCACACCATAGTGGGGGCCGGTAAGGCAGAAGGAGCCATGGATGCGGGCAACATGCTCAAGCCCATGCTGGCAAGAGGAGAGCTCCATTGCATAGGTGCCACCACCCTGGATGAATACCGCAAGTATATTGAGAAGGACGCGGCCTTGGAGCGGCGTTTCCAACCGGTCCTGGTGGATCCCCCAAGCGTTGAGGACACGGTCTCCATATTGAGGGGGCTCAAGGAGCGTTTCGAGGTGCACCATGGGGTAAAGATCCAGGACAATGCCCTGGTGGCTGCCGCGGTTCTTTCCAACCGTTACATAACGGATCGTTTTCTGCCTGACAAGGCCATAGATCTGGTGGATGAAGCCTGCGCCATGATCCGCACAGAGATGGACTCCATGCCCACGGACCTGGATGAAGTCACCAGGCGGGTGATGCAACTGGAGATAGAAGAGGCAGCTCTGAAAAAAGAAAGGGACAAGGCCTCCCAGGAGAGGCTGGAGTCCCTGAGAAAGGAGCTGGCAGAGCTGCGCTCCAGGGCCGAAACCCTAAGGGCCCAGTGGGACTCAGAAAAGGAAGCCATAAGAAGGCTTCAAAGCCTAAGGGAAGAGATAGAACAAGCCCGAAGAGAGCTGGAGCAGGCCGAACGCCAGTACGACCTGAGCCGAGCTGCAGAACTGCGCCATGGGAGGCTTCCCACCCTGGAGCAAAGGCTCAAGGCAGAGGAGGAGAGGCTCTCGGGCCAGTTCGGGGGCCACAGGCTCCTGCGTGAAGAGGTTACCGAGCAGGAGATAGCCGAGATAGTCTCCAGATGGACCGGGATCCCTGTGACCCGGCTCATGGAAGGGGAGAGGGAGAAGCTCCTGAGGCTGGACGAGGTGCTTCACCGAAGGGTTGTGGGACAAGACGAGGCCGTAAGACTCGTAGCAGATGCTGTGATCAGGGCCAGATCAGGGATAAAGGATCCCAGGAGGCCCATAGGTTCCTTCATATTCTTGGGGCCCACGGGTGTGGGCAAGACCGAACTGGCCAAGACCCTGGCCCAGGCTCTCTTTGACTCAGAGGAGAACATGGTGCGCATTGACATGAGCGAGTACATGGAGAAACACACGGTCAGCCGGCTCATGGGTGCACCTCCGGGGTACGTGGGTTATGAGGAAGGAGGCCAGCTCACGGAGGCCGTCCGAAGAAAGCCTTACAGCGTCATACTATTCGACGAGATAGAGAAGGCCCATCAGGACGTCTTCAACGTGCTTCTGCAGATTCTGGATGACGGCAGGCTTACAGATGCCCAGGGCCGAACAGTGGATTTCAAGAACACCGTGATCATCATGACCAGCAACATCGGTTCTGAGTATCTGCTGGAGGGGATCACCAGTGACGGCCAGATAAAGGAGAGCGCACGCCAGCAGGTGTTGAGTGCCCTGAGAAGACATTTCAGACCCGAATTCCTCAACCGGGTGGACGATGTGGTGTTATTCAAGCCCCTGACCATGGAGGAGGTAAAGGCCATAGTGGATCTGCTCACCCAGGACCTGATGTCCAGGCTACAAGACAGAAGGATTGCTTTGCACATAAGTGACGAGGCCAAGAGCTTCATAGCCAGAAATGCCTACGACCCGGTGTACGGAGCCAGACCCCTCAAGCGTTACCTGCAGCACGAGCTGGAGACGCGCATAGGTAGGGCCCTGATTTCAGGAGAGATCCTGGATGGTTCCACCATCAAGGTGGAGGTGGGAGGCCAAGGGCTGGAAGTAAGGTACCTGGGGCCAGAGGCCAACCCAAAGAGTTGAGCAGTATGGATGACCCATCCCAAAAGGGTTAGGGGGGGCCCCTCTCCCCCCAGGCTCTTGTAACTCATGCTGATGGGAACATAATTGAGAGAGAAAACAAGAAAGCGCGTTTTTCTGAGGCCTAAATATAGTTTGGCCCGGATCATTGAGTGAGCCTGAACAATGGGAGCCAAAAGGCCGGCATTGGCCCGTGGGCCATGACAGGAGCCCCAGGCCAGATGGGCCGCAAAGGAGGATAGAAATGACAGAGAGGACTGTACAGTGCGTTTATTTCGAGAAACCAGGGCCTGCCAATACAGAGAGAACCCTGGAGGTGGCAGCCCAAAGGGCTGGGGAACTGGGACTGGAAAGCGTGGTAGTGGCCTCCACCAGCGGCCAGACGGGTCTTAGAGCTGTACAGAGGTTCAGGGGACTCCATGTGGTGGTTGTGACCCATTCCACCGGGTTCAAGGAACCCAATGTTCAGGAGCTTGTGCCTGAAAACAGAAAGGCCATAGAGGAGCAGGGAGGAAAGATCCTCACATGCATGCATGCCTTTGGGGGGCCTAACAGGGCAGTGAGGATAAAGCTGGGTACCTATACCCTGGATGAGATAGTGGCCTATGTGCTTCGCACCCTTGGTCAAGGATTCAAGGTCTGCGTGGAGATAGCTCTCATGGCAGCTGATGCCGGTCTGGTAAGGGTGGGAGAGCCCTGCCTGGCCATAGGAGGCACAGGCAGAGGAGCTGACACGGCTGTCATCCTCTCCCCGGCCAATGCCCAGAACTTTCTGGACATCAAGATCCACGAGATAGTCTGTAAGCCTTATTGAATCAAGGTTTTGAAAAGGCGCTTTGGGGGGGCTTGACACCAGGAGGTGCCAACACCAATTTATAGAGCGGAAGTTGAATGATAACAATAGGTACAACAGAAAGGAGGGATCAAGATGTTCGACCTGATTCCTTGGAGAGAAAGAGGTGAACTTTCCAGCCTGCGCCGTGAGATCGACAGCCTTTTTGACAGGTTCTTCGAGGGTTGGCCCTTCAGGACCTCTGGTATTCGCCAGTGGGTTCCCTCTGTGGACGTGTCTGAGACCGCCCAAGAGGTGGTAGTGCAGGCCGAGCTCCCAGGGGTGGACCCCAAGGAAATAGATATATCGGTGCAGGGCAATGTGCTTACTCTCAAAGGGGAGCGCAAACAGGAGAAGGAGGAGCAGGGGGCCAACTATCACAGGATTGAGCGTGCCTTCGGGGCTTTCTCCAGGAGCCTGCAGCTGCCGGCAGAGGTGGATGTGGACAAGGTCAACGCCGTATACAAAAACGGTGTGCTAAGAATCACCTTGCCCAAGACCGAGGCGGCAGCAGCCAGGAAGATAGAGGTCAAAACCGCCTGATGAAAGCCCACAGAACCATTGAGGCAGGAAGCGGGCAAAAAAGCCCGCTTCTTTTTTATCAGACCTGGATTATTTCCCGGATTCCCTGAGCTTGGAAGCTACGGCTCCAAGCTCAGGGCAAATGGAGCTGTTCTTAGGTGTGAGCCAAGGTGGGCGTGGCGAGAAATAAAACAGAGCTCCCATCAGGGTGAGCAGTTCATACCAGCACATGGTGAGAAATGCGGGCCGCGAGCCCACCTGGATAAAAAATGGCCTGCCCCTTTTTTGTTTCAGGGGTTCAGCCAGCGAAGCACGCGAAAGTGATAGGCCGTGGGATTGAGCCCTTCCATTTCCTTGAATACCTCGATGAAGTCCTCACCCCTTAGGAGATAGCAAGTTGCTCTCCGAAATACAGCCACCACCACACCCTTGGGGTCTTCTGGGTCCAGGGACTTGTCCTTCAAATACCTGGCAAAAGAGGGATAAACCCGGTCCCTGAGGTATTCCCATGGCCGGTCTTCCATCAGGGGGACCTCGTAGTGAAGGGGTGCTTCCCCTTGTGAATCTGCCAAGCGCTGCCGATACCTGTTGTAGTGTTCCCCAGGCATGGACATGTAAGCTTTACCCAACAGAGTGTCCAGATAAGAACCCATCTGTAGGTTCCCCCAAGGGCCGTGTCTTGTTATTCCAGGGGAGGAGCGTCCAGGTAATCCAGTTCCACGTCCCCCACTATGGCCACGTAGTTGGAAAGTGTGGCCAGGGCTATGGTGCCCAGGGCTTCTACCAGCTCCTCATCCGTGAATCCCTGTGCCTTGACTTTCTCAAAGACCTCCTCTGAGATGTGTCCCCTCTTCTCCACCACCTCCCTGGTGAACTTAAGCAGGGAATCCACCTTGGGGTCTGGACTTTCCCCCTTTCTGGCCTCAAGAGTCTCCTGCTTGGTCATCACACCGTGCTCCACTGCAGTGGCAGTGTGGGAAGCCAGACAGTAATGGCATCCATTGATCTGGGAGGTGAGAAGGTAAACCATCTCCCTGAGCTTCTTTTCCAGGCGTGCTGCTTCCAGACACCGGGCCAGCTTCAGGAATCCGTCAAAGACTGTTGAGGAATTGGCCATCATGCAATAAAGATTCGGCACCATCCCCACCTGGTCGAAGAGCTTGCGAGTGAAAGCATCTGCTTCTTCTGGTTCCACATAGTTGAATCTGGGCATCTTGAACCTCCACGTTCGCATTTGGCCCCAAAGCTCCATGGGGCTGCTTGGAGTGAGTAACAAAGTAGCCAAGCCCTGTCAAGTCAAACTGGCCCAGATGGGTCAGGCAAGAGATCCCCGCATCGGGGCTGGCAGCACAAAGCTCAGGCCCGTTCTATTGTTCATGGAGGGCAAAAGGGATAGGATGAAACATCTTTTGGGTTTCCGGGCTGGAGAAGGGATGCGTGCCACAATAGCCTCCATAGAAAACCTCATAGCACAGGACCCAGGCCATAGAAACATCTTGCCCCTGATACAGAGAGACCACCTTCGTCTTGCAGCCATGAGCCTCCTGGGGGCCAGACGGGTACTCATAACCAGCGGGTTTCCCATCTTGAAGGCAAGGGCAGGGGAAACAGACGGCCCCCCAGGGGCATTAGCCATAGGGCAGGCTCTCACCAGACTGGGCATCCAGGTGGCATATATCACAGACAGGCACCACGAGCACCTTTTCAGGGCCATCGGAGCAGAGCCCTTGATTCCTTTTGAGGCAGATCTCCTGGAGGATCAAAGTTTTTCTCACCTGGTGGCAGTGGAAAGACCAGGAAGGGCCAGGGACGGTCGCTATTACAACATGAGGGGGGAGGAGATCACGGATCTTGTGGAACCAGTGGACCAGCTATTTCTGGATGCAGAGCTCAGCCGTACCCTGACCATAGGCATAGGAGACGGAGGAAACGAGATAGGCATGGGAAGGGTCTTTAGGGGAGTGGCGAGGTCCATAGAGAATGGGGCCAAGATTGCCTCCACAGTGCCCACGGATTATGTGGTTGTGTCGGGGGTTTCCAATTGGGGGGCCTACGGCCTTGTGGGCGCACTCTCCGTGCTTAGCAAAAAGGACCTGCTGCCCTCGGGGGGAGAGATCCAGGACACTGTGCTGAGGCTCTTGAAGGCCGGAGCTGTTGATGGTCTGAGCGGTGAGTCCGAGCTCAAGGTGGATGGACTTCCCCTGGAGAACACCCTGGAGTTGGTGGAGGAGATCCGCTTCCAGCTCAAACCCGCTCCTTTAAGCCGGGTGGAGGGTTTGGAGGTGGGGGTGGTGGGAGCAGGGCGAAGTGGAAAGGCCGTGAGCCGACTGCTTCTTTCCAGAGGGGCCAAGGTGCGCATATCAGAGCAGGCCAGGATCACGATCCCCCAGGACCTAAGAGATTGCAGGTGGGAGCTGGGCGGTCACAGCCTGAAGTTCATGGAAGGGGTGGAGCTGGTGGTGCGAAGCCCTGGGGTGGATCCCAAGCTCCCCCTGATCAAGGGGCTCAGGCAAAGGGCAGTGCCGGTGGTGAGCGAACTGGAGGCCTCGTACCAGTTGGGTGAGCCCAGGCTGGTGGCTGTCACAGGAAGCTTTGGCAAGAGGAGCACCATAGAGCTCTTGGGAAAGATCATGGCCAGATGCTCAAGACCCATGGCCCTGGGGGGCAACAAGGGAAGCCCCCTTTCAGAGCTGCTCCTGGAAAATCCCCAGAGGTGGATGGCCCTGGCAGTCTCCAGTTTTCAGTTGGAGAGCATCCTGAGATTCAGACCTCGGGTGGCAGCCATACTGAACATCCGGCCTCTACACCTGGACCGGCACCTGGACCCTACGGAGACCGTTCGCATAAAGAGCCGCATCTTCATGAACCAGAGAGCCGAAGATTTGCTCATTTTGAACCGTGAAGATCCCAGACTGATGCCCCTGGCAGAGAAGCATTGGGGGGAGACCCTGTGGGTCTCTAGCAGAGAGCCGGTGGACAGGGGGGCATGGATGGAACAAAATGAGATCTTCCTGGCCCCAGAAGGGGAGGTGGTGGAAAGAATAACTCTGGACCGGGAGGTCTTTCCTGAAAATCTCCTGACAGCTCTCCTGGCAGCCTGGGCAGTAGGCATAAGCCCCTGTGAGATCAGAGAAGCTGTTGAGAAGAGGGGGTTTTTCTCGGATGAGGGAGCTGATCTCAGGGCATGAGCCCACTTTACCAGGAGATGATCTTTTCTGCCTGGAGTTTTCCCGGAAAAGAACCAGGTGATGGACTCAGGAAGTTGGCCACGGGGCCTCAAAAAGAAGCCCGGGGTTGAGGGGGCTGGGAGATCCCAAGTTTTGGGGATCCTTGGGGCAGCGGGATTCAAAGGAGGGATGAAAGGTTGTGCAACTCGGGTGAAAACAGAGGGGAACTGGAGCTGATGCGCAGGGATGCTGAGGCAATATTTCAGGCTGCTTTGGCTGCTGTGGACCCAGAGGAAGCTGTGCTCAGGCACTTGAGCCTGGAGGGGCAAGAACTTCGTGTGGGGGATCTGATAGTGGAGCTGGATAGATTCCAGAATATCTGGGTTCTGGGGGCCGGCAAGGCCGATGCCCCCATGGCACGCGCATTGGAGAAGATCCTGGGGGATAGAATCTCCGGGGGGCTCATAGTGGTCAAAGAAGGCCACGGCCTGGATTTGGAGCGCATAGAGGTGTGGGAGGCCTCCCATCCCCTGCCTGACCAAAGGGGTGTACAAGGGACCTTGAAGGTGCTTCACATGGCAGAGAAAGCTGGCTCAAGGGACCTGATCCTGGCCCTGTTCTCTGGTGGAGGATCGGCCTTGCTTGTGGCGCCTGCCCAGGGAATCTCCCTCCAGGACAAGCAAGAGACCACAAGATTACTTCTTTCCTGCGGAGCCACAATACATGAGATCAACGTGGTCAGGAAACACCTCTCCTCTGTCAAGGGAGGACAGCTGGCCAGGGTCTCTTATCCGGCAACAGTTGTGAGCCTGATTCTCTCTGACGTGATAGGAGACAATCTGGATGCCATAGCCTCGGGGCCCACGGTGCCTGATACCAGCACCTTTGCTCAGGCCAGGGAAGTGCTCTTGAAGTATGGGATATGGGAAGATGTGCCCCCAAGCGTCAGAGAAAGGCTGCAGGAGGGTTGCCAGGGGAGGATCCAGGAGACTCCCAAGGCCGGAGAGATTTGTTTTGAGAGGACCCACTGGAAAATCTTGGGCAGCAATCTGCAAGCCCTAAAGGGAGCCATGGCACATGCCGAAAAGATAGGTTACAGGGCTCTCATATTGAGCTCCTGCCTCGAGGGGGAGGCCAGGGAAGTGGCAAGGGCTGTTTCGGCTGTGGCCAAGGAAGTGCTAAGATCAGGGAATCCTTTACGGGCTCCAGCATGCTTGCTGTGCGGAGGGGAGACCACGGTGACACTGAGAGGCCAGGGCAAAGGGGGTCGCAACCAGGAGTTTGCGCTGGCAGCCGCTTTGGCCTTGGATGGATGGGAACATGTGGTGGCCTTAAGCGGAGGCACAGACGGCACAGACGGCCCCACGGATGCTGCTGGAGCCGTGGTGGATGGGACCACGGTGCAAAGGGCCAGAAGGGCTGGCCTCTCTCCAGAGCTTTACCTGGAAAAAAATGATTCCTACAACTTTTTCGGCTCCTTGGGCCAGCTTCTTATCACAGGACCCACCAGGACCAATGTGATGGATGTAAACATCTTCTTGATGCGCGAGTCAAAACAACGAAATGCGGGGGTCCTAAAGAACTAGTGGCAGGTGTGGGCTTCTGGTGAGATCATTGCATAGGGCCACCATTTGAAAAATGTGATGAAAGAGTTGGGGCCGGTGGGATTTGATACCCAAAAAAAGGAGGAAAATTCATGGGGAAATTTCTATTTGCACTTTGGCTGGTGATTTTGGCTTCGGTGGGGGTGGCCCAGGCTGAGGAGCCGATTCTCATCGGAAGGGTTTCACACATTGAGGGTGGAGTGCTTCGTTACGTGACAGTGGAGGACGACTGGGTGGCCACTGTGGCCGATTCACCCCTTCGGGCAGATGACATCATTTACACAGAACCTGAGGGGAGAGCCGAATTCATATTTCCCAACAACACCTGGGTCAGAGTTGATGGGAATACTGGGGTGGATGTCATAGTCCTCAGACGAGACTTAACGGGCATTTACGTGGACGGCGGAGTGGTGCGTATCTACAACAGAAGCCAGGACGCCCTGGTCAGAGTGGAGACACGCTTGGGGTACCTGGCAGCAGAGCCCGGCGACGTGGTGGATCTTTACGTGGGCGACCGGGACATACAGATCATAGCCCTGGAGGGCTCCCCCAACTTTTTTTACACCAGGAGGGGCAGGGACGAGGTACGCTACGAGGTCCTGGCCAATGGCCCGGCCATATTTGTGGACGAAGTGAGCGTTGAGGCTGCCGAACCTCTTGTGGACAGAGACTGGGAAAGCTGGAATTACAGGAGGGATCAACTCTTGGCAGAGCGCAGAAGGGTTCGCTCGGCTCACCTCCCAGAGGCTTTCCAGAATGACGCACACGTTTTCGAGAGCCAGGGCAGATGGGAAAGGGTTTACTACAAGGAAAAGTATGTATGGTGCTGGACTCCCATTCAGGTGGATGTGAGCTGGAGGCCTTTCACAGTGGGCCGCTGGACCACTTATTACGAGGAGAACGTGTGGGTTCCCTATGAGCCCTGGGGCTGGGTGACCCATCACCACGGGCACTGGATACACGTGGAGAACAGATGGTGGTGGACTCCGTACATCTCAGTGAATGTGGCTACCCCTGGGGTGGATGTCAGGGTGGATGTGGGGGTGCCTCCTCCTCCAGACTACTACTGGTATTGGCATCCGGGGCGTGTTGCCTGGATCCACAGCGAGGTTCACGTGGGCTGGTTCCCCCTGGCCCCATGGGAACCTTATTACGGCTGGCGCCCCTGGTATGGGAATACCGTGGTTGTAAATAACACCAACATAACCAACATAAACATAAATATAAACAACTACAATTACTTCAACAATGCGGTAATAGTAAACTACAACAATTTCTACAATGTTCCTTACGGCAACAATTACATTCAACACAATGTAGTAAACATCACGAATATCAACCAAACTACCATAATCAACAACTATCACGCAGCTCCGGTCATTCACAAGACGGTGATAAAGAATCAAAACTTGTTCAAAAATCACTACAACTTCTCTGATAAACAGATTGTTTATAAACCGCATCACTCGGTTGTGGAGAAGGCTTCTTTTGCCAAGAATGATTTTCACAAGCGAGGCTTTGGAAACGCTTCCGACTACCACATGAAGCGGGACAAGGTCTTGAAAGCTGACCCGCCCCTGGGCGATGCCCACAAGAGGGCCAAAGGGCTTTCTGCTGCCAACAAACTGGTGAAGCCAGAAGAGGTCAAGAAACCCGCTAATCAGTTGAAATTCGGCTCCAGAGAGCCCAAGCTCCAGGCAGAGAAGCCCAAGTTGCATGATGAAGAGAGGCAAAGATCCAAGCAGTTAAAGGAGGCTGCCTCCCAAAGAGGCCCGGGCCGAGAGGGCAGGGTGGAGAGGCTGGGAAAGGGTTCTACCCAGGAGACCATGGGAAAGCCCAGGGATGAAAAGCCTGGAGTCTTGGGTGAAGGGAAAGGCAGAAAGGGCCTTGTGGAGGATTCCGGAGCTGGAACGGGAAGACGTATAAGGCCTGATAGGGACGTGGAGAGAGGGGAACTCAAAGGCGGGCCAGGTGCCGGAAGGCCGGATAGAGCCCTGACAGGCGATGAGAGGAAACAAGGGAAACAGGCAGAGGGTCTTGGGCCTGCAAGTAAATCCGAAAGAGGGCCCAAAGGAATGGACAGGCCGGGATCTGCAACTCAGATGGAAGATCGTTTGGGCAGGGGCAAAGGCGAGCTCCCAAAGGGTCCCAAATCAAGAGACTTGGGCCAGCAGGAGGAAACAAAAGGCCAATCCACCATGGAAAAGCCCAGAAGAGGAGGGCTCCAGGAAGGCCCCAGGGGTGAGCAAAGAACCGAAGGAGGCCTCCATAAGTCCCAGGAGAAATCCAGAATGAAGCCCCAGGAGCCACAGGGCCAGCTGGACAGGCCCAAAAGACTTCCCCAGGAACCAGCTCAGACTCTCCAGGAGCAAAGGCAAGGGCAGGGAAGAAAACAAACTCAGGAGCCTGGGACTGTACAGCAGGGCTCCCAGAGGCAGCAACAACAACAGGAAAAGCAGCGCCAGGGCCAGCACCAGCAGCAGCAGTTGATGCAGCAACAAGAGAGGCAAAAACAACAGCAGCAGCAGGAAAAGCAAAGGCAGCTCCAGCAGCAACAACAACAGGAAAAGCAGCGCCAGGGCCAGCACCAGCAGCAGCAGTTGATGCAGCAGCAAGAAAGGCAAAAACAACAGCAGCAGCAGGAAAAGCAAAGGCAGCTCCAGCAGCAACAACAACACAAGCAGGTTCAGCAGCCCCCGGCACAGGGCCAGCGTGGCCAGAAGCAACAACATGAAGATCCACAAAAAAACAAAAAGAAACTCCAGCCTGGCGAGCAACCTCAGTGATGAGCTTCTAGAGGGTTTATTCCCTTGGCACGGGCGGGCTTTAGGCCCGCCCTGCCCAAAGACCGCAAGATGGCAGATCTACAAAGAACAGGATAAACCTCTCGAGCATGAACAGCAGAAAATCATTAACTTAACTTCCAGCCACTGACCCCCATGAGCTGACTCAAGGCCATGAACCCAGGCAAATGCGGTGAGTTGATTAAACCTACTTCACGCCTTGACCCCTTGGGAAGCCTCCCGTATTCTTGAAGCCGCCTTCAGAGATGATACAGGCATGGAGCATTATGAGAGGCGGCAACCTGGGGCTTCTCACCCAGAGCCATGCATGGTTTTAGGGCAGGTCTCTTGGGGGGGAAGGATGGATCAGCATGTTTTCCCGGGTGAGCGTGCCTGGCCTGGGGCATTAAGGAATTCATACGCATTGTCCGATACACTTGGATGATGGGAGCCTGGGGTGGGGAGATGGTCAGAGCAAGGTTATGGTTTAGGTGTGCGGCCATGGGAGATCCTGTGCAGCCCAGGCTGGCTGCTCCTGCCAGGGTGGGCTGGCGGGGGCGTTTCAGACAAGTGGATCTGACCCTGGAGAGGCCTTTTACGGGCGAGGAACTTCTGGTCCGCATGAAAGGTTGGATAACTGTGGATCCCAGGTCCTTTCTGGAGGTTGCCAGAGCCCACTGCCGCATCAAGGTATTCGATGACGGGGGCCTTGTTGTGGAGACAGAGGACCAGGAAAGCTTCAGGGAACTCTGCAGAAAACTGGCCGAGAAGTTTCAAGATCAGGTGGAACTGGAGCCCATGGTGGACTGAGATGGCCTGTGAGGAGGAGTTGAAAGCCCAGCTTGCCAGCTGTCAGGAGCGCATCAGGCGGCTATCCATGTGCATGGAGGTCTCCAGGCTCATCAGCTCCTCCCTGGATCTTGGAGAGGTCTTGGACCGCATAATGACCACTTCCAGGAAGCTCATGCAGGCTGATGCCAGCAGCCTCATGCTCCTGGACGAAAAAAGCGGGGATCTGGTCTTTCAGGTGGCACAAGGGCAGGTGGGAGAAAGGCTCAGGGAGGGTTTCAGGCTGCCCAAGGGTCAGGGCATAGCCGGTTGTGTGTGCCAAAGCGGAGAGCCCATCCTGGTGGAGGATGCTTACAAGGATCCCAGGTTCCACAAAGATTTTGACGAGCGCACAGGTTATCGCACCCGCTCCATACTGTGCGTGCCCCTCAAGCTCAAGGACAGGATAATCGGAGTCTCCCAGGTCATAAACAAACTGGATGGAACTCCTTTCACCCAGGAAGACCTGGAGACCTTCACGGATTTATGCCGGCATGCAGCCATTGCCATCGAGAATGCCCGCATGCACGAGGCCCTGCTCCTCAAAGAGAGGATGGACAGAGATCTGGCCCTGGCCTCCATTGTGCAACACAGCTTCCTGCCCAAGGAGCTCCCCATGGTCGAGGGCTACAGCTTCTGGGCCCATTACAGTCCGGCCCTGGAGGTGGGAGGGGATTTCTATGACTTCATACCTCTTAAGTCAAGGCGTTGGGGTTTACTCATAGGCGATGTTTCAGGCAAGGGGGTGGCCTCAGCTCTTTACATGGCCAGACTGACCTCTGAGTTCAGGACAAAGGCCCTGCAACTGGGGAGCCCGTCCCGAGTAGTGAATCAGATGAACGCCCAGCTTTGCCACGATGGCCAGAGAGGAACCTTTGTCACATTGCTCTATCTTGTCCTGGAGCCTGCAACCAGGACCGTTCGTTTTGTCAATGCCGGTCACATTCCACCCCTTGTATGGAGATCTGCTTGCGGCCGGCTCATAAAGCTTTCGGAGAAGGGAGGCCCTCCTCTGGGGATCTTGAGCAATGTGTCTTATTCCTGCTACAAGTTCAGGCTTGCACCTGGGGACTGCCTTCTGTTGCTGACTGATGGGCTCCTGGAGGCCCGCAATGGAAGAGGGGAGAGTTTTGGGTGGCAAAGAATAGAGGCCTGTCTTGGCGCAGGATCTTACTCGCCTCAAGAGCTCTTGCAAAGGCTGGTACATGCATTGGAAAGCTTCAGGGCAGAGGCACCCCAAGCCGATGATGTGACCATGGTGGCCCTGGGGGTCGGATGAGCATACACCTGCAGGAGCTCAGCGGACCCATACTGTTGGAAATCCCCGGGGATCCGGCAGCGCTTTTCCTGGTGCGTTCTGTGGTGGAAAGACTGGCCAGGCAATTGGGCTTTCCCGAACAGCGGGTGGTGCGTCTTACTCAGGCCGTGGATGAAGCCTGCTCCAATGTGATCAGGCACGCATACGGGGGAAAGAGCCAAGAGCGCATCTGCCTTAAATTCATTTTGTCCAGGGAGCGCTTGGAGGTGCACGTGCGGGATTTTGCATGGGCTCCGGACCCATCCAAGCTGGTCCCCCGTGACTTGGGAGAAGTCAGGCCAGGGGGGCTGGGGCTTCACCTGATCAGAGCCGGGGCCGACGAGGTACACTACGAGGTAGTCCCAGGGCAGAAGGGTTGCCTTCTTAGGCTTGTGCTTTTTAGGAACCTTGAGGGAGGTTCATCATGAGGGTAGAGCTGCAGGAGAGAGCACCAGGGGTCTATCTGGTAAGACCCCAGGGTGAGGTGGACATGAGCACATCCCCGGAGTTGAGGAAGGTCTTGGTGCCCCTTTTTTGCCCAGGCACAAGGCTGGTCCTGGTAGACCTTTCCCAGGTGCCCTACATGGACAGCTCGGGCATTGCCACCTTGGTGGAAGGGCTTCAGCTTTCCCACAGAGGGTCCATAGGCTTTGCCCTGGCAGGCTTGAGCGCCTCTGTGAGGGCCGCCTTTGAGGTGGCTCACCTCATGGAGGTGTTTCGGGTGGTATCTGATCTGGAGGATGCCCTCAGGGAGGTTTGTGCCAGATGAGCCGCCAGAAAGGGCAAGACACGGCGGTTTTGCTTTTTCTCCAGCACCTGAGCAGCATATATCATCTTTTTGTTGAGACCCTTCGCTGGACCCTTGTCAAACCCTTCCAGGGCAAGCCCCTGAGGGTGCATGCTGTTTTCCTGCAGATGGATGAGGTGGGGGTGAAATCCCTTCCCATAGTCTGCCTGGTCTCCTTTTTCATCGGCATCATCCTGGTGCTTCAGACAGCCTACCAACTGGAAAAATTCGGGGCAGTCAACTATGCCGCAAGCCTCTCCAGCGTGGCCCTCACCAGGGAGCTGGGCCCTCTTCTGACTGCCATAGTGGTGGCCGGAAGGGTCAGCGCTGCCTTCACGGCTGAGCTGGGCACCATGATGGTCACCGAAGAGATCCTGGCCCTGGAGGTGATGGCCATCCATCCCATAGCTTACCTGGTGGTGCCCCGTCTGCTGGCAATGGTGGTAATGCTCCCATGTTTGACCGTGGTGGCGGATCTGGTGGGCATGGTGGGGGGGTACGTGGTGGGCACCACAGCCGTGGGAATCCGGCCAACCCTTTATATAGAGACCGCCATAGAGGCCATGCTCCTCAAAGACGTTCTCACAGGCCTGATAAAAAGCGTGGTCTTTGCCCTGATAATAGCCATGGTGGGCTGTTACATGGCCTTTGTGGTCAAGGGGGGCGCCGAAGGAGTGGGGCGTGCCACCATGGTCTCGGTGGTGACCTCCCTGATCTTGATAATCTTGGCTGACTGTTTCTTCACGACCCTTTTCTACTTGTTTCTCTGAGGGGGCAGCTTGAACAAGATGGTGGAGAATGGAGAAAAGGGAGTGATCATAAGGGTTCAGGACCTGGTCAAGACCTTCGGGGGCAGGGTGGTTTTGGATGGGATCAACCTGGACATACAGCAAGGACAGGTCACTGCCATCATGGGAGGCAGCGGCTGCGGGAAAAGCACTCTGCTAAGGCACCTCATAGGGGTGCTTCGGCCAGACTCAGGGCACATCTGGGTGAGAGGCAGGGACATCACCCGCTTCACAGAAGAGGAGATGGAGAATTACAGGAAGCGCTTCGGAATGCTTTTCCAGGGCGGCGCCTTGCTCAACTCTCTCACGGTCAAAGACAACATAGCCTTGCCTCTGCGGGAGCACACCAGGTTGGAGGAAAAGATCATAGGTATGATAGTCAAGATGAAGCTGGAGCTGGTGGGCCTGAGGGATTTCGAGCACTTAAAACCTGCCCAGCTCAGCGGGGGGATGCAGAAGAGGGTGGCCCTGGCCAGAGCCCTGGCCCTGGATCCCGAGATCGTCTTTTATGATGAGCCCACCTCAGGCCTGGATCCTGTGGTAAGCGGAGTCATAGACCAGCTCATAGGTGACCTGAGCCGCAGGCTGGGGATCACCTCCGTGGTGGTGACCCATGACACCAGAAGCGCCTTTCGCATTGCCCACAAGATAGTTGTGCTCTTCAAGGGCAAGGTGGTGGCCCAGGGAAGCCCAGAGGAGATAAGGAGCTCTGAAGATCCCCTGGTACAGCAGTTCCTGGCAGGTAGCCCGGATGGGCCCATACCCCTTAGGCAATCCAGCCGAGACTATCTGGAGGATCTCCTGGACATGGAATGAAGCCCCTGGCCTGAGCTAACATAAAAGCGACTCACGGCCCCAACAGAGGAGAGGTCAAAGATATGGAAGTCTTCCGCTCAGAGGTTCGTTCAGGCATTCTGATCCTTGTCTCAGCGGTCATCCTGGCTGTGGGGATCTTTCTCATTAGCGACATCAGAAGCTTTTGGGAACACAAACGCGAGATAGTGGTGCTTTTCAAGTATGCAGATGGCATCTCCAAGGGCTCACCGGTGTGGTACGCAGGCATGGAGGTGGGGGAGGTAACCAAGGTGGCCCTGGCATCGGAAAGAGAGGATCGCATTGCCCTGAGCCTTCGCGTGGAACCCCAGGTGAGGGTGAGAAGGGATTCCAGAGCGTACATAAGAAGCCTGGGGATGATGGGTGCCAAGTACGTGGAGCTCTCTCCAGGCTCCCCCGAGGCTGCGGAACTACAGCCAGGTGAATGGCTGGAGGGGGAGACTCCTGTTTCCATGTCAGAGATCTTGGAGACCGGGCAGCGCATAGCCCGGGGTCTGGAGGAAACCCTGGGGGAAATACAAGGCATGATCCGGGAGATCCGGGCCGGAGGTGGAATCCCCCAGACAGTGCAAAGCGCTGCAGCTTTTCTGGAGGAGTTGAGGCAAAGGAACAGGGACCTGGAGAGCATATTCCGAAGGGTGGACGAACTGTTGGCCAGTTCCCAGAGTTCCATGAAAAGACTGTCAGTTTCCATCGAAGGGGTGGCCCAGCAGCTCAACAGCACCCTGGGAAGGGGAGGTGACGAGCTGGTGGCATTCCTCCAGGAGCTAAGGGAGACCAACCGTTCCCTCCAGGAGCGCATGGCAAACCTGGAGGCCAACATTTTGCCTGTTCTGGGCTTTGCCCGAGAGGGGCTCATGGAGGCCAAGGGGCTTGTGGGGGATGCCCGCCACATCCTGGATGTCAATGATCAGAATCTGTACCTGCTCTTGCTGCAACTGGAGGAAACATCCAGACATCTCCAGGCCTTGAGCGAAGACCTGAGAGCCCACCCCTGGAAGATAGTTTGGAAGGGGGATGGGGACCTCAGCCTGGGAGGGCCCTCCAAGGGCACGGAGGAATGGCGCTCAAAAGGAAGGGTGGGACGCCATGGGAAAGAGTAGTGTCCAAAAGATCCAAGGGTGCATCCAATGGGCCATTGTGTTGGGTCTCTTGAGCTGTTGCACCACTTCACCCGTGAACCATTACAACCGAGGGGTTTCCTTCCAGGACAAGGGTGAGCCCCTGAAAGCAGCCCAGGAATATAAAAGGGCCATGGAACTTAACCCCATGGATCCAGCCCCCAGATTCAACCTTGGGGTGCTTTACCAGGACCAGGGACAACTGGATCTGGCCCGGGAACAATACCTGGCCATCCTTTTGGCTCATCCCAAATACACCCCTGCCTGGATCAATCTATCTTCGCTTCAGGAAACACAGGGACAGCTCCAGGAGGCTGAGGAGTCCCTGAACAAGGCCATGGAATCGGACAGGGACTCTGCCCTGGCCCCCTCGCACCTGGGATTTTTCTTCTTGAGGCAAGGCCGGATCAATGAGGCTGAAAAAACATTTTTGCTCGCCCTTCAGAGGGACCCTGCCTGGGCCAATGCTCATTTCGGGCTGGGGCTGGTAGCCGAAGCCAGAGGGGAAAAGAACAAGGCCTTGTCCGCCTTTAAAGAGGCTGCCAAGAAAAATCCCATGGATCTGGAGGCGCACATCAAGGCCGCAGCTCTTCTCGTGGAATTGGGGGACCAGCAAGAGGCCATCCGCCACCTTCGCCTGGCTGCCAAGATAGCACCGTCCAGGGGAGAGACCTTCCTGAGCCTGGGAAAACTGCTTTTCCAGACAGGCCAATGGCGTGAGGCTCAAGAGGCCTACGAGAGGGCCCTGCACCTGGGAATGGACCCAAGGGCCTGTCATCTGAGCCTGAGCCAGATCCACGAGAGGCTGGCCCTGGAGGAACACATGGCATACCAAAGAAACCTTCTTGAGAAAAGAGGCTCGGAAATCCGCCATGGCCAGGGCCCCTGAGTCTGGAGTGGATCCTGGGCTGGGCCAGGCCCCATGGATCCTGTTCAATGATGGGAGCTTGGAGGCTCCTCCAAGGGGGTTGCCGTGGAGTTGAAACAGGCAATGGAGGTCAGGAAGAGCTGCAGGGCCTTTTCCAAGAGTCCTGTGGCAAGGGAACTGATAGCTGAGCTTTTGAGCAGAGCGGGAAGGGCTCCCTCTGCCCTCAATCTGCAACCCTGGGAGGTAACGGTTGTGATGGGCCAGGAGGTGGAGCGCCTGGCTAGGAGGATTTCCAAGGCCTACCTGGAAAGACGGACCGCATGCACCCCGGGGGCCAGACGCCCCATCCCCCAGGCACATCAAAAGAGGAGGAGAGAAAGCTTCCTGCCTCTTGCCGAAACACTGGAAAAGATGGGATTGGATCTGGAGAGATTCGTAGGGGAGGGGAGCTGTAGGTTCTACGGTGCTCCAGTGGCTTTGATCCTCTGCATGGACAACTCCTACTCCATGGAGAGGTATCTGTGTCTGGGGGTTTTTGTGGGG
Organism: bacterium; assembly: GCA_037481695.1. Lineage (NCBI taxonomy): Bacteria > bacterium. Next base: position 45,173 of record JBBFLE010000007.1, read on the forward strand.
TATCTATTGCTGGCTGCTCAGGATCTGGGCTTGAGTACCTGCCCCGTGGGCCTGGTGGCGGCCTATGCTGAAGAGATCAAAGACCAGCTCAACATACCAGAGGAAAAGGAGGTGGTGCTGGGCATAGCCGTGGGATATCCGGAAAGCGAGTCCCCCCTTTGTGCTTTCTCAACGCCCAGGGAGCCCCTGGAAAGTTTTGTCAGGTGGTATGGCTGAAACAGGGGCCTGAGCAGGACCCCTGAGGAAGCCCCAGGGAGCTGGGTGTGAGAGGCTTCCTGGCCGGTGTCTTGGTCCATGATCCTGGAAAAGGTCTTGTTTTCCTTGCACCTGTGACCGGAGCTAATATAATAGCCCTGCTGGCCGATGGAGCCTGCTTGCATTTGCTTGGAAGAGGCCCAAAGTGGAGAGATATCCTTCCAGATCCACATGCCTGGAGATGCTCAAGAGGCGGGGAGTGCCTGCTCACATCATAGCGCATAGCATGCAGGTGAACCGGGTGGCGCGCTTTTTGGCTGAGAAGCTCAATGAGCAAGGCGAGAGGCTGGATCTGGGCCTCGTAGACGCGGCTTCCCTGCTTCACGACATGACCAAGATGGATGGGCTGCGCACTGGTGAGAACCATGCCAGGGCTGCAGGGCACATCTTGAGACAGATGGGTTTGCCAGGGGTGGCCAGGGTGGTGGAACAGCATGTGGTGGTTGAGGATGTGCCTGGACTGGTGAAGGTGACAGAAGAGGAGGTGGTCAATTACTCAGACAAGAGGGTCATGCATGACAGGATCGTGACCCTGGAAGAGAGATTCGAGGATCTCAAGGAGCGATATGGCAGAAGTGCAGAGGGCCGTGCTCTCATAGGCAGTTATCTAGAGAGGGCCAAGCAGATAGAAAGAAAGATCTTCAGGCGCCTTTCCCTGAAGCCTGAAGACCTCAAGGAGCATATCCAGAGCTCGGCTGTGGCTTGAGTTTCAGGTGGGCCGAGACTTTTCCCATGCCAGGAGGTATGCCATGGCCATATCAGCTTTCGTATTCGTGGAATGCACTGCAGGCAGGGCCATTCAGATCGCCAGGGAGATCCGCCAGATCCCTGGGGTGAAGTACGCCCACGCGGCCACAGGGCCTTATGACGTCATTGCCTTGATAGAAGCCAGCGACCTTCAGCTCATGGGGGAGCTCGTGATCCGCAGGATACAGTCCATAGCCGGGGTGATCCGCACCCAGACCAATGTTGTTGTGGAGTGACCCGGGAGTGGAAAAGCACTGGCAGGATCAGGAAATCCGAGAGCGTTTGTTCCGAGTGCTCAGGGAGTTCCCGATCCTGTACAGAGCCCGACAGGGTGTTGGCACAAGGCTGCTGAATCCCTTTCAGCCCCTCGAACATGTGGTAAGCTCCCACGTCAATCCCCTTGTGCTTTACATAAATGATCTGGTGGAGGAGATAAAGGGGGGGATTCCGTATCTGGAAGCCCTGGAGCGGGTGGTCTTGTTTGCCCTGCGATATCCCTTCAGGGACAGGGTCAAGGAAGCCGTGGAACAATTGGCCTCCATAGAGGGGGATAAGCCCTACTTCATGTGGGGACTGGCACACCTGGGAAGGACCGAGGATGTGGCCTCCAGAGCCGTGAGACTCAGGGAGTTTCATCGCAGGCTGCACCTCATGAACAAGTACTACAAGGAGCGATTCAAGACCGAGGAAGACACCGATTTCATACCTTGGCGGGCTTCCTTCAGATCCCAGTCTGATGGAGCAACCGAAGGCTCTTACGAGTTTCCCACCAGAAGGGAACTGGAGACCTTTCGCAATGCCTTGCTGTGCCTCGAGGATCTTTTGGTCACCAAGTGCAAGGAAGGCTGGTCCGGCAAATCCTTGAGGGCCAGGATCCAGGGGGAAATCCAGGAGCTGGCCCGGCTGCTTTTTGACTATGGGTACACGGTGCAGGAAATCTGCGGGCGACTAAGGAGAGATGACTTCTGGCTGCCTGAGTTTTTAAATGGGCTCATTCTCTCTGAGCTTGAGAAGAACATGGTTTCGCCCATGGACCCGCCCACTGCCTCCCAACACATAGTGGGCCTTACGCTCCTGGACTTCGCCTCTGTGGTGCCTTTCAGAACCTTTTATTGCAGGCTGAGCCGCACCAAGGAGGCCATGGAGATGGCCAAGGAAGTGGAAAAAAAACGGGGTTCCAAACCAAGCCCATACAGGAGAGTCTTGGAGCTTTATCAGGGCTACAGGCAGATCCAACCCCCCCTTGCCGCGTACTATCTGGAATACCGCTTCAGCAGGGCCCACGGGGACTATTTTCCGGTAAAGAGCAGCACTCACCTTGGGGTGGAAATCACCAAGAAGTTCTTTTTCAGATACTTTGACCAGCAGAGTGTGCAGGAACAAGCGGCCCAGGCAGCCAGAAAGCTTTACAGCTCCAAGACTTCACAGGAAGTGATGGAGCTGCTTCAGCTTTTGTTGTCTGCCCTTTCCAGGCCCGAGACCATAAGGGGCAAGAAGGTGCACATTCTGGGGCACATCCAATCCGGGGCCATGGGAAGGGTGCTGCTGGGAGTGTACAAAGCAGAGATCGTGGCTCTCAAAGAGGCTGTGGTGCCCCCAGGGTCCTCCATGCCCTTGAGCGAGAAGGTCAGGCAGCTGGAGTACGAGGCTCGCATTCACGGACATGTCCAGTCAGGGGCCAGGCAAAACGAAAACATAGTGGAGTATTTTGGAATCGTTGAGGAGGAAGGTCACAAGTACCTGGCCATAGGGTACCATCCGGCGGAGACACTGGGGTCCCTGGCGAAAAAAATCCAAAACATCTTGGCCAAGGGTGGGGTGAAAGCCCCGAGTTCTCTTCTGACCCTAAGGGAGTTCGGACTCATAGGCTCACAGCTCCTGGGCATTCTGTCTCACCTTCGCTCCAAGCAGGTGGTGCACAGGGATCTCAAGCCAGCCAACCTGCTCTACTTGGTGGACCAAAGTGGCAAGCTCAGCCTCATCAAGCTAATAGATTTCGGTGTGGCACTGGGTCTGGCCGAGGGGCTGCCCAGGGACATGTTCAGAAGGCAGGTGGTGGGCACCATGGCCTACATGGCCCCAGAGGTGGTCATGGCCCAGAGCTCCTATGCCTCGGACCTTTATTCGGCAGGGGTTATTCTCTTCCAGATGATGAGCGGCAGCTTGCCCCTGGAGCTGGACAGGCCCAAGAACAGAGAGGAATTGAAGCTACAGCTAAGGCGCGTGGTGACACAAAAGAGAAGATCTCTTCTCAAGGCAAACCCATCTTTGGCCGCATATCCTCCCTTGGAGGAGCTGGCCCAGCTGGTTCAGTCCATGATCCGAATGGACCCCACGACCCGACCTCCTGTGGATTATCTGGTGCGGGATTGGGAAGAAGCCTGGTCTAGGCTTCCGGCTGAGCTCATGGAAAGACCCTTTCCTTACCCGGGATTCCCCCTTCCAAGATGAGACCTGGTGGCTGAGTCCACCAAGGCCTTCCTTACTTCCGGGGGCCTTTCCATCTTCCAACCTGTTCAACTTTACATCCCTAGATGGTGGAGGCTACGGCTGTGGGATTCCCATTGATCCTGCCTGGCTGGCCATTTCCCTCATGATCCTAAGCGTCTCCTGAGCCTCCTGCTCATCCAGGCGCTGAATGGCGAATCCAGCATGCACTATCACATACTCCCCCTGAGATATCCCTGGTACCAGGGCCAAGGAGACCACCCTTCGTACACCTTCCAGCTCCACCACTCCTTCTTCATGTTCCCACAACTCCACCACCCTGGCGGGAACCCCCACGCACATGCCCGGCTCTCCTCTCCCAAGCCCTCATCCAGGATATTTTGCGGCCAAAGCTAAGTTCAGACCAATGGAAATTCTTGTATGGCCCCTCAAGGGTCTTGACAAACCACATTCCATGAAGGCTTTGGACTGGGAGGAGGCATGCCTCCCCCCCCCCGGTATCCTGCCTTGCCTTCTTAACAGGGCTATCTCCTGTGGTAAAGAGGTGACATCTTTCGCAGCCTCTCCACTATGGGCGGGAACTGCTCCAACACATAGTCCACATCCTCCTGGGTTGTATGCTCACCCATGCTGAACAGCAGAGAGCCTTGGGCCAGATCAGGAGGTACGCCCATGGAGGTAAGCACATGGGATGCCTTGAGTGACACAGAGGTGCAAGCAGAGCCGCTTGCCACTGCTATGCCCACAGAATCCATGAAAAGCAGCATGGCCTCCCCCTCCACAAACTCCACAGACACACTCTCAAAGCCCGGGAGCCTCTGGCTTGGATGACCGTTCCAGTGCAGGTGGTCTATTCTTTCCGAAAGTCCCTGTCTGAGCCTCTCCCCGAGGCTTCGGCAATGGGCCTCTCTTCTGGGCATTTCCTCCAGGGCCATCTGTGCTGCAACCCCCATTCCAACTATGGCAGGCACGTTCTCTGTACCGCCTCTGCGGCCGTCCTCCTGGGCACCTCCGTCCAGGAGCCTCTGGGTAGGGGTTCCACGGCGCATGTAGAGGGCTCCGGCGCCCCTGGGGCCGTAGAATTGGTCAGCCGAACAGCTAAGCAGGTCCACCCCCAGATCTTCCACGTTGACGGGCACCCGGCCCACGGAGCCCACCGCATCACTATGGAAGACAATGCCCGCCTCCTTGACTATTCGGGCTATTTCCTTTATGGGCTGGAGAGTTCCCACCTCTGGGGTGCTGTGCATTATGGAAACCAAGATGGTGTCTTTGCGAAGGGCTTTTCGCACATCTTCAGGGTCCACCTGCCCGTACTTGTCCACAGGAACCTTGGTTACCTGGAAGCCCCACCGCTCCAGGGTGTTGGCCACGTAAAGAACAGAGAAGTGTTCCACAGATGAGATCACCACGTGCTGGCCCTTGTCCCGGTTCTTCCAAACCGTGCCCTTTATGGCCCAGTTGTTGGCCTCTGTGCCGCAGGAGGTGAAGTAAACCTCCTCTGGTGTCCCGGCTCCCAGGAGTCTGGCCACCTTGCCCCTGGCCTCGGTAATGGCCTTCAGGGGCTCTTCCCCAAGATGGTGGATGCTGGAGGGATTTCCAAAATGCTCTTTGAAAAAAGGCAGCATTGCCTGGAAGACCTCATCCCTGATGGGAGTGCCCGCGTAAGAATCCATGTTCACACTTCTCATCTCTGGCTCCTTTTCCCGATTCTTCCTGTTCTTATTTCCACATTATCCATCCCGTGGGTTCAGGGTCAACCCTAGGGGGTGCTGATCTTTGATTCCCAGTGGCTTTTTAGTTGACAATCAAGACTTCTTTGTACTAGGGTGATACGAAAAACCGGCTTTGGGCAGAAAAGCTCCATGGGCCTGAACTCATTGAAGAGATGAGGGGGACTCATGAAAAGTTATCGGAAGGAGCTATGGTTCAATATCCCGCAGCGCCGGGGCTTTGTGAACATCACCCCACAGGTGGAGCAATGCCTTCGGGAAAGTGGCATTAGAGAGGGCCTTTGCCTGGTCAATGCCATGCACATCACGGCCTCTGTGTTCATAAACGATGACGAATCTGGGCTCCACCAGGACCTGGAGCGATGGCTGGAGGGCTTGGCCCCTCACGAACCAGTGTCCAATTACCTCCACAACCGCACAGGGGAGGACAATGCCGACGCCCACCTGAAGCGCCAGATAATGGGTCGTGAGGTGGTGGTGGCCGTGACCGAGGGGAGGCTGGATTTTGGCCCCTGGGAGCAGATCTTCTATGGAGAGTTCGACGGGAGGCGGCGCAAACGGGTTCTGGTCAAGATCATTGGGGAGTAAAAACCCGGGGCAAAGCACTCCTGAAAATGGAAAACCCTATTACGATCCATCGGAGATAGCTGTTCCAACGCTGGTGATTCTGGCCGAATGGGACCAGGACACCCCTCTTTACATGGCTCAGGAGGTCTTCCAGAAGCTGACCAGGCCCAAGGTGAAAAGAATGGTTGTGATAGGTGAGGGCACCCACGCTGTGGCCTTGGAGAAAAACAGGATGCAACTCTTCCGGGAGACAGCTTTGTTTTTGGAGGAGGAGCACTAATCATTGGTGCCTGGCACCATACTGATTCTAACTAGTCGATTTTATTAGTAGTGGCTAGCAATTTTTTCCCTTGGCTCTCGGGAAGGTCAAGCAGTGCATGGGGCTGCCTGGCTGCCAGTTTTGTCTCGGGCATGAGAAATGGCCATGCGTTTTACAGGCCTTGGCCTGGTGGGCTTGCCCGGTATCGGGCTTGTGAAAGCACCTGCCAGGGCCAGAGCTTCCAAGCCTGAGCCAGGTGGCCACAGGCCCTCCTTTCGGCAAAGGGGCTCAACCCTGAGTCCCCAGCGTTTGAGAGATCTGGGTAATGCGGTCTGAAAGACCATGCAGGGAAATCCCCCGGAAAAAATTTTTTTCTGGAGTCATCGGAACAAATTTCAGTTTGTCCGTTTATGACAATTAACGGTGGTAAGGTGAAAGGAAAGAATAAAGGATGCTTCGCCTTGGGGATGTAGCAATGGGAAGATCAGAATGCCAGAATGGCAGGTGCGCAGGGGCCGGACTTGCGCAGGAATCGCACCATCACCTGCACGGAATCCGTTGGGTGGGGGATCATCGGACGAGAGATGGCGCAGCGGGTAACGGAGATAGGACCAAATTCTTAATCGAAAGGAGGGCGTTGATGAGTAACAACAGAAATCTGATCGTGTCGCTGGAGACGGTGACTCCGCTGTTTGGGGGCGGGGCAGACCCGCGCGGCGCACCGGAACTGCGATCGCCGGCCTTTCGCGGGTCCATGCGCTACTGGCTGCGGGCGGCATTGGAAGAAATTAATAATATATGGAAGCGGGATGGACAACGAGCGCAGTAACAGCCTGCAGTCAACGCTACGAGTTTACAGGTTGCCCGAAAATGCAAGCGCCCAACAACCTCTCATCGAACGGGCGGAAGAAGACCTTTTGTGCGCTCTATCACTATATCGCCGGGGCGTCTGTGGCTACTTACCACTCGTGAATATATGTTTTTTGCTGCATCAAACCCTGGAGAAATGGCTGAAAGCGTTCATTGCGGTGCAAGGTATTACAGCGTCTGCCAGAGGTCAACATGACCTCTATAGGCGGTTCGAAGCAGTGGAGAACAAGGAGTCGGCATTTGGAGAAATTTGGAGAATGATTAAGGAAGTGGCACCTGAGATTCTGGACCACAAATTCCCGGGCAATCTGAGGTATAACGAAACGCCTGCTGATATAGAACAATATGTTGAGGTGCTCCTAAAAGCAACCTTTGCAGTGCGTAGGATCGTCAAACGGAAGCTAAACGAGACTAAGGAGGGCCACTATGAATTACCTTGATTTTGAGTGCGAGGTTCTCACGCCACTATTCTTGGGTGGGGCCGAAACCCGTGGGCATCCCGAGGTGAGAGCCCCGTCCATTCGGGGAGCATTGCGTTACTGGTATCGTGTCGTAGTTGGAGGATCTACGTTGCTTGCTTCAGAGGATGCTGCAAAACTGAAAGAGATCGAAGGTGATGTCTTTGGAACCACCGAGAAAGGTTCCGCTGTTGTCGTTCTGGTCCGCTCGGGCCAACCACCGGCTATAGAGACCTTTCGCAAAGATCGGGCCATCCGCACGCCAGAAGGTGACTTTCTACCAACCGGTAAAGACTACTTGCTGTGGTCTATGGCCGCCAGCGGCCGTCCGGGCACGTCTCGATACCAGCCGGACCGCGAATTTATTAGGCCCGGCGCTCGGTTCATAATTCGGTTACAGCCGCGAACTCCACAGGGTGAGAACGCTTTGGTCAAAGCTGCAGCAGCGCTTTGGCTTCTTGCCAACCTGGGTGGGTTGGGATCTCGTGCCAATCGAGGAGCGGGTTCATTAGAGGTTGAGAGAACCGATCCTGTCAGTAAGCTTGCCTTCAAGCGCTGTAGCTCGATAAGCGAGTTACAGGCTTACCTTTCCACAGGGATTCGTCATTGCCTCTCCTTGGTGAGTGGAGCGGAGACTTGGCGCGAGTTTACGGATGTACCCGAGTACGACGTTCTCGCGCCGACGGCTGCGGAGATATGGATTGTGAGCAGTTCGCCAGATGGTTGGGAGACGCCGTGGGAAGCCCTAGAAGGTATCGGAGCCAAGTTGCGGGATTACCGCAGTCATCGCTCCTCTCTGGGGCGGGCCGATCACGACGCGATACTGGCATGGCTTGAAGCTGGCGGATCTCCTCCGCAGATCCAACGGGCGGTGTTCGGGCTGCCCATCCCGTTTCGGTATTCGGAAGGCGGACCGAGCGACGTGATCATACCAGAGCAGGGTGATCGGCGCGCTTCACCATTGCGCATCCGGATTACACGTCTAGCAACGGGTAGGTATGTGGGTGTATTAACTCTTTTCAAGTCCCAGTTCTTAAAAGCAGATAGAGAGTTGCAGTTGCAGACCCGTAAGTGGAAAGCTCCACCTCCTCCTGATTATCGTGTCATCCAGGACTTTATTCAGACCTTTGAGAACAAGCAGGAGGTGACCCTATGACCGACGCCGTCCTCATCTTCACCTTCTCGCCCGTCCAGTCCTTCATCGCCGAGGCGCGGCGAGGAGAGGATTTCCATCTCATGAGGGAGGTATTCCAATGACGGATTGGACGCTCAAGATAATAGCACTATTGCATGACCCGCCTGGCAAGATCCTGGGATTGGCGGGCCACCAGCGGCGGGCTTTTGAGCTGATCGAACAGGTGCTAGGTCCAGATGAGTTCTGCCACAGGCTCGGCAAACCCGCAAAAGAACTGAGCAGACGCGATTTCGAAGGCACACAAGAAGTCCAACTCATCAAGGAGGCTGATCGGTTAGCCTCCGCTATTGACCGTGCCGCGTTTCCTAAACAAGTTCGGTTGGAGTCAGAGGACTTTGTGCAGAATCTCCAAGTTCGACATCCGTTTTGCGGGAGGCATTTGTCGCTGGACTGCAACGGCTCCGAGGTTGAGTATTCCCAAGACATCCTGGACTTTGTGAGCGCTCAACTTGATTCGCGCAAGAAGTACTTGGCCTTATGGCGACTACTGCCCCTACTTTCGCCAGGTCCCACAACTCGCCTGCTACCTCCTGACACGCGCATACTAGACCACACGCTTTGGACCCATCTGGATACCTCCGCAGGGTTGGTTTCGGCTCTACCCGAGGTGGCTATGCTCCAAGTAGCCATCGGCCCTGTACAGACCTTTATTTACGAAGCACGACGCACCCAGGACTTGTGGGTGGGAAGTTACCTGCTCGCGTTTCTGGCATGGTCAGGGATCAAAGTGATTGCCGAGACCTATGGGCCGGATGCCGTTCTCTATCCTTCCCTACGAGGGCATCCCTGGGTTGACCGGTGGCTCAAGAAAGAATTAGGCCCTCTCCCGTCGTCGGTTTTCACTGGAGACATCACCATTGCCACAACGCCCAACAAGTTCGTGGCTCTGTTACCGGCTAAAGACGTGCAGTCTATCGCTGAGAAGATCATCAACGCTATTCGGGAAAAGTGGGGGGAAATTGCCGAGGCTGTCCAGCAAAACTTTCCCAGCGGTCCGAGGGAAGGTACATGGCAGACCATCTGGGAGCGCCAGGTCAGAAGGAAGGACTGGCCCGAAGTTTATTGGTCGGCAGTTCTTTGGCCGGGCACAAAGTCTTATCCGCAGGGTGAAGGAGCTGAAGAAGCGCTCAGGCGAGTGGAGGCCTGTCTCGGTTCGCAGCCCTCTCGTCAACACCGACTGGACTTGTATCGGCAAAGCTGGAAACAAGGCATAAACGTTGGCTCAATGTATGATGCCCTACATGAGTTGCTGATCGCCGCCCTGGACGCCCGTAAGCACAGCCGCGACTTCCTGCCGGACGAAGAAGACGGGGAAAAGTGCACGGTGAGCTCCTCTCTTTCAGCCTTGCGAACTGCGGAGAAACAAACTCGTAATGAAGTACGCCAATATTGGCAACAGGTTGCCAGACAACTCAAGCATGAGGGGCGAGCTCATGAGTTAGTGGCAGATGGCAGGGAGCGTTTGAGCGCTATCGCTGCCATCAAACGCTTTGCCCAGCAAAGTTACTTTGCTCCACAACACAGAATTCGCCTTTATTTTCCGTCTACTTCCCGAGTGGCGGCCGCTCCATTCTATAGAGAGCTGATCACACAATTGTCTGGAAATGAGAAACTCCAGTGGGCCCTTCGGGGGCTTCTCGAATCCCTTGAGAATCTAGGTTATCCCACGGTGTCCGCCGAATCCGCAAAAGGGGCCTTGCCGGGGCTGCAGAGAGACGTTGCTCAATTGTCGGGCGTGATCCGAGGTGAAGCAGAGAAGCTACTTGTTTATGAAGCCGATGTGTTGTATCCGGAGCGTCTGGAGCCCAGGCTGCTAGAGCGGGAATATGGCCTTTCGGACCGCGACACGGCGTTGAGAGTACAGGAGACCTCTCGGGCTCTCCGCCGAGAAGTGGGCATGAATCCTTCGGCCTATTATGCGGTTCTGATAATAGATGGCGATGATATGGGGAGATGGTTGAGCGGCAAGCACGGAAAGATGCCCTCCTTGCGAGAGGTGATGCACCCAAATGTGTTGCCGAAGTTCAGTAGCCTGCCCAATGCATCCGATTGGAATAGGATACTGGCTGCACCGCGGACGCTGGCAGCCAATTTGCATGCCAGCCTGAGCGCTGCCCTGAGCACCTTTGCCTGGCGCTGCGTGCGTTGGGTGGTGGAACAGCGCCATTACGGCCGCGTGGTCTACGCCGGTGGCGACGATGTGCTGGCTCTCTTGCCCCTCGCCGACGGTGTGTCTGCTGCGTACGAGTTATACGCCCTGTTCACTGGCTACGCCGAGGTACAGAATGGAGACCTTCGGATCAAAACGGAAAGCAATGGCTTTCTGAAATGGGAAGACGAGTTCCTCCTGGTGCCTGGGCCCCACATCACGCCTAGTGCTGGCCTTGCTGTTGTCCATCACCTTTATCCCCTGGATGCAGCCCTGGCTGTCGCCCGCGCCGCCGAGCGAACGGCCAAGCAGGTGGCCGACAAGGCCGCTGTGGCCGTGCAAGTCATGAAGCGTAGCGGTGAGACGGTAACGTTGCGCAGCAAGTGGGACAGCCTGAGCGGACGTTTCGATGCGTTGGTGGGGCACTTCCGCGAGAAGCGGCTTTCCTCCCGCTTCGCCTATGACCTGAGCAGCCGGGCGCACATCGTTACCGCTCTGCCTGCCGATGCCCGCGAGGCTACCATCAAGCAACTGGTCGAGCGGCACAAGACGGACCGGCTGACCAATCCTGCTACGCTGGTTGACGAACTGACCGCGTGGGCGCAAGACCTGGATAGCCAGACGCCGCCGGAAACGGTTGACGGCGTCAGTGTTCCCCAAGGCCTGGCCGAGCTGGCCCGCTGGGTGGTGTTCGCCCGTTTCGTAGCACAAGGAGGAGGCGAATGATGCAGCTCTTTTTAGAACCGGTAGACGTGTGGCTGTTTCGCGATGGCAAACCCTTCGATGCCGGCAGCGATCATCGCGCCCGCAGCCTGTTTCCACCTTCCCCCCATGTGATGCAAGGCGTCATCCGCTCACATCACCTGGTGGTGAAGGGGGTGGATTTGCGGGACCGTCAGGCGATCGAGGCCGCCGTGGGCACGGTGAATGACTTCCGGGGCCTGTGCCTGCGCGGGCCGTTCATCGCCAGGAGGGAGGGCCAGAACGGCCAGATCGTGCGTTACTTCCCCGTACCGGCCGACGTGATCCCGGACGAGAAGGCAGGCGGCTATCGCTTGCTGCATCCCCGATTGCGAGGGGACACGCCCGATGTGCTCACCAGCGCGCCGCCTGAGCTGCCCATGTTGCTCTGGCCGCTAGAAGACACCGAGCCGACCAAGAAAGAGTTCGGCCAGTGGATGTCCGAGACGGAGCTGCTGAAATGCCTGCAAGGCCAACCGGCTAGGGCCATTCACAGTAGCCATCTGTTCGTGCACGAAAACCGCTTCGGCATCGGCCTCAACGACGCTACCTGCACCACTGAGGAGGGCGCGCTGTACGAAGTGGACTTTATCCGCCCGTGCAAAGATGTCGGGTTGTGGGTGCAGGTGGAAGGCTACGACGGTTGGCCGGCGACCGGGACGCTGCGCATCGGCGGGGAAGCGCGCGGCGCGCATTTCAGCCAGATTGAGACGGCCCTGGCCTGGCCACAGCCGCATAATCGATTGTCGGCTCGCTTCAAAGTCTACTTTGCCAGCCCAGCCTTCTTTAAAGACGGTTGGAAGCCGCGCAGTGGCTGGGAACAATTCTTCGACGGCGATGTGACCCTGCAGGCCGTCGCCCTCAACCGTTATGAGGTCATCGGCGGGTACGATTGGGCTGCCAATCGTCAGAAACCGGCCTGCCGCTATGTGCCCGCCGGTAGCGTCTACTATTTCGCCGCCGTCGGCGACGCGCAGTTGAGGCAGGATGTCATCACCGAAGACGGAGCCGAGATCGGCTTCGGTCAGGTTATTCTCACCGGATGAAAGGAGTGAGTCCCATGTTTACGGCCAAAAGTATGCTGTTCATCTACGTGGAAACCCCGTTGCACGCCGGCACAGGGCGCGGGCTGGGTGCAGTAGACCTGCCCATTCAGCGCGAACGCACCACCGGCTATCCTATCGTCCAGGCTAGCGGCCTAAAAGGCCGGCTGCGAGCGGCAGCCCGGGGAAGGGCCAAGGACAGCCCGACAGAGCAGGATCAGCAGCAAGGTTGGCTGTCTACAAAGGAATTTCTTGCCATCTTCGGACCGGAGACCGCCCACGCCTCGGACTATGCCGGCGCACTCTCGACCGGCGACGCCCGTATCCTGCTCTTCCCGGTCCGCTCGCTGGCCAGCGTCTTTGCATGGGTAACGAGTTGCGACGCGCTGGCCCGCTTCCTGCGCGAGGCGGAGATGGTAGGGCTGAAGCCGGGCTGGCCATTGCCCCTTGCGCCGGGCAAGGATACAGCCCTGGTCAACGGTACGGCTCTGCTAGCCGGCGACAGCGTGGTGCTGGAGGAATTTAGCTTCAAACCGGACACGAGCCAGGCAGCCGTGGTCAAAGCCATCGGCGAGTGGCTGGCGAAAAACGCCCTGCCGCAGACCGGCTACGATTACTGGAAGGCGGCGTTGCCCACCAAGCTGTGCATCCTGCACGAGGAAGCCTTCCGCGATTTCGTGCTATATGGAACCGAGGTGCAGACACATATCAAGCTTGATCCTGACACCAAGACAGTGGCAGGCAAAATGCTCTGGACGACCGAGAGCCTGCCGGTGGACAGCCTGCTCTACGTACCGCTGATGGCGGGCCCATCGCGTGCTCATGGCGTCGATTTGGACGGGCAAGCTATCTTGCAGAAGGTCGCAAGCCTCGGCCTGACTCGCACCCAACTGGGCGGCGATGAGACCACCGGCCAGGGCATAGTGGCCTTGCGCTTCGTCAACTCCAATGGCGATCGGCCCGGGTCGGCAGCAACCCCAGGAGGTAAGCAATGAGCCAGCAACGATCACTCGAGCAAGAACGGGCCAGGGCGGCTTGGGGACGAGTCGTCGAAGTCAAAGGTCGGGGATATGCCGGCAAGTACGGTCAACTGGCGCGCAGTGCACCGGCCGATATCCAGGCCAATGGTCTCGGGCAGACCCTTTCCTTCTGGAACGCCAAGGGGGAGGCCCATCATCGCGCTCTTTTCAACCACGTTTCCGACTGGGTAAAGGGGCAGATCAAGTTTGCGGATGCCGACCTGCTACAGTGGATTGTCAACACGGCCGACACAGATGGTTACCGTCGCGCCACGGCTGAGGCCATTGCCTTTGTAATCTGGCTCAAGCGCTTCGCTGAGGCCGAGCTACCCAAGGAGGGTGACTGATGCCTGATCAAAGATCACGCAACCGACCCGCAGGGCGTAGGCCCACAACCGGTCCGGACACTACCTCATCGGGAGGTGCTACAATCCGCTATCCCATCCCATCACTCAGCGCCAGAGCTTGGGCCGCAGTCAGCACAACGAACGTCAGGCTCAATCCGGGCCTGATCTTCGACCGTTTTGCGCCGGATTGGTCAGGTCAGGCGACCTTGAAGAAAGATGGATTAGAAGCGGCCCTCAGAGCGGCAAAAAGGGTGGACGGCAGTTTGTTGCAGGCTTGGAACGCGCGCTGGGAGGCCTGCGCGCAGGTCGTGCAGGCCGAACCTTTTCCCCTCAAGACCGACTGGCGCTTCATCGCCGGGCTAGGGCGCAAAGGCGCGCTGGAGGTCGGCTTCACCTTCCACCGCTACGGCTTCCCCATTCTGCCCGGCAGCAGCGTCAAAGGCGTGACGCGCGCCCGCGCGCTGATCACGATCGCCGAGCGGGTGAATGATCCCAATCTCAGCCTTGGCCAACTGGACGAGAAGTTGAGCCCCGACGGCGAAAAAGACAGCAAAGAGCGCAAGCTATACGAGGAATGGTGCAAAGATCAGGCCGAAGAAGTCCAGAAACTGGCCAATGACTTCCGCAGTATCTTTGGCACCACGGCAGCGGCCGGGCGAGCTATCTTTCTCGATGCCATCCCCGTGACTAAGCCAAGGCTGGAGCTGGACATCATGAACCCCCACTATCCCAAGTACTACAGCGGCGAGGAGCCTCCCACCGACTGGCAAAGCCCAGTGCCAGTGTACTTCCTTACCGTGGCGGCGGGAACAGAGTTTCGTTTTGCCGTGGGATGGCGTCGGCCGCTCGATGCGGAGGGCAAGCGCCTGCGCGCCCTGACAAAGGAATGGCTGGTCGCAGGGCTGACCGAACTGGGTGCTGGGGCGAAGACGGGTGCAGGGTATGGGTATTTCGTGCCGCCACTACAGCCAGCCCAACCGGTTACTGCTGCACCTCAAGTGGCTGTCGCCTCACCAACCGGCCAACCGGCACCTGCCGCAGATTCGAAATTACCAGCACCGGCGTCCCCCACAACGCCAGTGCCATCCGAAGAGCTGATCTGGCGCACCGGTACGATTAGGGAATACCAGCCGGGATCGGGACGAGGCCGCCTGGTAGATGATGAAACGGGCGAGGAGCTTCGGTTCAGCCGTGAAGCCATCGTAAACAAGGGCTGGTCGCCCGGGAAAAAACAGAAGGTGCGCTACTCTGCTACCCAACGCGAAGGGCAGACAGTAGTTGTCATGATGCAGCGAGGATAGGAGGACAAGAGAACCGCTATGCCTTACAGACGACTCATAGTGAGTACCGTTGGTATCTCCGCCTTCTTGAACATCCTCGACGCCTCGGAAGACACCTGGCGCTCTAACTTGAACCGGGCTGCCAACGATCAACAGCTGAACAATGAGCTGGAGGAAAAGGTTGATGAACTTGCCCAAACGGTGGCATATAGCCTGGAACATGGGGACGTGCTAGGCCGGCGACGTATTAGCGCGGAGTTGAATGGCCTGTATGGCATCTACGGAGGCGACTTAGCGGCCGGCAAGTCTGATATGCACTACCTGATCGCCACCGACACCGCTCTCGGCCGGAAAGCCGCTGATGTAATCTCTGCCTTTCTTCGGGAAAACGGCTTGAACGTGGATATCTATGTCCCTGCTACTTTGTCCACAGCCACTCCATCAGCGTTTTCGAGTGGGATGAAAGAACTGATCCATTGGTGTGAAAATACCATCCCCAGCTATCGAGATGCTGGCTATCGTGTGGTCTTTAATCTGACGGCGGCGTTCAAGAGTTTGCAGGGGTATTTGAACATCATGGGAATGTTCTATGCCGACGAGGTAGTGTACATCTTCGAGACCGGCTCGCAACTGCTCTCTATCCCTCGCTTGCCTCTACAGGTAGACATCGGGGCTTTGCGCGAGCATCGTCCAAAGTTGGCAATGATGGCAAAGGGCCACGTTTTCGCCCGTGAACAGGTCTCCAAGATTCCATCCGGTTTACTCGACATTGATGAGCAAGGTAATGCCTGTCTTTCAGATTGGGGATTGTTGGTCTGGAATCGGGTACGCCAGGAATTGCTCGGCGAAGAACTGCTTCTGTTTCCGCGGCTGCAGTATACCGACACTTTCAGCCGCGATTTTAGGCGAGCGGCTCCTGCGGAACGGGCCGCTCTGCAAGAGGTTCTGGCCAAAGTGTCCGGTCTGCTCGAAGACAGCCATGGTGACACAGCGCCCCTCAAACGAGATGGTGGTTTGCAATATGATGTGTACAGCGGCAAGACGACTCCAGACGGCCGTCCGATTGGACATTTCAGGGTCTCACAGAGCCGGCGGGTTAGTTGTACGGCTGAAGAAGGCGCGTTACGCTTGCGGCGCTACGGTGAACACTCGATCAACGAAAATCCGTGAGGCACAACATGATCCTCCTCAACTTCTCACACCCACTCAGGCCAGCCCACCTGGCGCAGATCGAGGTGCTGGCCGGACGGCCTGTAGAACGTGTGCTCGAGGTGCCCAGCCAAATCGATCCGCAACAGCCGCTGGTTCCGCAGGTTGTTGCCATGGCCGATCGATGCGGACTCACGGCCAAGGAATGGCAGAGCCTGGCGCTGCTGGTGAATCCGCCGTCGCTGAATTTCACCGCTGTTGCCCTGCTGGCAGAGCTCCACGGGAGGTGCGGCTATTTCCCTGCGGTGTTACGTCTTCGGCCCGTAGCGGGCAGCCTGCCCCCTCAGTACGAGGTGGCAGAGATCATGAACTTGCAAGCAGTGCGCGAGGAGGCCAGGCAACGAAGATAAAGGGAGGTGCTGCAGTTCGAGATGGACCGGATGCGGGAGACAGAGATGCCGGGAGCCAGTCACTCAATTCCGGAAGATCTTGACCCAAACCTTGTCTGGTCGGCGCCTGGGGCAGGGTGCACGGAGCAGCAGGCACGTAGGGGCCGGCCGGCGCGGACGGTTACCCCCAGTGTGCTGCACCGGGCGGAGTTGCTGAAACCAACCTGGCTGCATGGGCAAGTGAGTGAGGAACATAGGACGGCATTTCAAGTGGGCGAGTCAACAAAGCAGGGGTGAGAGTAACAGACACGGCCTTGATGCGGCGTGGGGCAAGGAAACGCAGAGTTCCTGCCGGGCGGTCAGCTTGAAAGGATGGGGAAAAGGTGGATCGGGAATGGGGGAGTGGTTGCGAAACGGAGGGTCAGGCGATGAACGAACTCTTTGCCGCCATTTTCAAGGTGGAGGGCCCCTATGGCCGCTTTCAAACAGGCCCGGCAGAACACCTTTTGGCTGGGCGAAACGCAATCTTACAGGCCCCAACCGGCTCGGGAAAGACCAAGGCGGCTCTGTTTCCTTTTCTCCTGGCTCAGAAGCAGGACCTTGATTTTCCTCGAAAGGTGCTTTACTGCGTGCCCATGCGGGTGTTGGCCCGCAGCTTTTGGGATGATTTGAGAAAGGATCAGGCTGATGTGGATGCTCGCCTCCAAACCGGGGAACAGCAAGACGACCGGCGCTTGGAGGGCGAGATCACCTTTGTCACCATTGACCAGGTGGTCTCCAGTTTCCTGAACATCCCTTACGCCCTGAGCCTGCGCCAGGGCAACGTGAATGCAGGGGCAGTGGTCTCCTCCTATCTGGTCTTTGACGAGTTCCACTTGCTGGATCCAGATTCCACCCTGCCCACTACCCTGGAGATGCTGCGCACGTTAAAGGGGATCACGCCCTTTGTCCTGATGACCGCTACATTCTCAGGGGAGATGCTCGGACGATTGGCCTCTCTGCTGGACGCCGAAGTGGTCATCGTTAGCGATGAGGAACTCCAAAGCATCCCCACGCAAAAGGATAAGAAACGATGGTTTCATCGGATGGACGAACAACTCACAGCCGAGGCAGTGCTAAAGCATCATCGCACCCGATCCATTGCCATCTGCAACACAGTAGAACGGGCGCAAGCCCTTTATGAAGAACTGAGCGCTCGTGTTGGTTCGGAGATCAAGGTCATTCTCCTGCACTCCCGGTTTCTCCGGGACGACCGGCGAAGGAAGGAGGATGAGGTGCGCCGTCTGTTTGGGAAAGACAGAGAGCAAGAAGGTAGCGTCATTTTAATCGCCACTCAGGTGATCGAAGTGGGATTGGACATCACCTGTGAGGCCATGCACACCGAGGTGGCCCCCGCCAGCGCCATCTTGCAACGAGCAGGTCGGTGCGCTCGGTTTGAGGGCGAAGAGGGCGATGTCTATGTCTACCAGGTGTCTCCCAACAAGCGTGGCGAACCAAACTACGCTCCATACCTTGGCAAACAAGCAAAATTATGCGAGAAGACCTGGGAAGCGCTGCCTTCGTTCGCTGGCGAGAACATGAATTTCATAACCGAGCAGCGCCTGGTGAACCTGGTTCACGCAGAAACCGATGCCCGAATGTTAGACGATCTGGAGCAGGCTCGCTACGCCCACCGCCAGGAGATGTACAGGGCCATTGGGCAACAAGAGATGGGGCTGGCTCGAAGCCTGATCCGCCACGACGATTCCGTTACTGTACTGGTGCATCCTAACCCGGGAGAGATTGATGATCCCTATCGCCTGGAAGGTTTCTCACTGTTCTTTGGCACGTTGCATGGGCAATTCAAAGCATGGCAGGAAGCAGGGTTGCCCAACCAAGAAGTCCCTTGGCTGCTCAAGTACCCCCAGGAGAAAGAGGGCGCGGAAGGCGAGGATCGCCCGGTTCGCTATGAGTGGATCCCGGTCGGGAACCATCAGGAACTGAGCCGCTCCGCCATTCACGTGGTAAACCCTCTGCTGGTCCGATACGATTCCGGCACAGGCTTCCGCTTTGGTCCTGGCGGAGGCTTCCAATCCCCAAGCCTGGGAGGTCAGATGGAGGGTACGGGTAGAGAAGCACAGCGTGGCTATAGCCGAGAAAGCTACCAGGAGCACATCCAGAAGATGCTGGATGTTTACCAAGCCCGATTGTCCAGAGAGATGGCCTATGCCGCCGTCCGGCTGGAGCAACAGATGGGCCTGGCAGGCGGCTCCCTGGAGCGGGCGGTGCGTCTGGCCATCGCTTTGCACGATGTGGGCAAGATGGAGCGGCGCTGGCAAGGCTGGGCGCATGAATGGCAACGGCGACTCGGTATGCCAGTGGACAATGACTACATGCTGGCTCACACCGACTACAACCCTGATGACCCCCATCATCAGCACGTCGAGGACGAGATGCCCGGTTCTCGGCCTCCCCACGCTGTCGAGGGGGCGGTGGCAGTGTTCAGGGTGCTACACCAGCTTCTAGGGGCTCCAGGACAGAATGATCCCCGTCTCAAGCTGATGAAGGCCATCTTTACCGCCATCGCCCGGCACCACTCGCCCAGGGCGGACAGCTACAGAGGCTTTGACCTCCACCAGGCTGCTGGGACGACATTGGCCCAGGTGCTGGCCGACCTGGATGCCAGCGGCCAGGCCAACAAGGCCCTGTTGACGAGCAAGCGTCCCCAGCCCATCACTGGCCTCCTGGTGCAGCCCGATGCCAGAGACGAACTTTTGGCCTATTTCCTCATCGTGCGGGCTCTCAGGCTGGCGGACCAGGGGGCGATGAGAACTGTCAACGAATAGGGAACGAATAAACGAATGACAGGGAGGAGGACAATGTATCAAGATGCTTACTATGTGGATAAGCGTACCGGCACCTTTGGTGATGTTTTCCTGGCCTATGGGCTGGCGACGCTCCTGGATAGCGTGCTGGCCAGCTTCGTCGAGGGTGACCACTGGGTGCGTATCCGGGACGATGGAGCCTACTATGCCATCGAGTTAAGTCACCCTCTGCAAAAGGAATGGGTAGACAAGGCTCCATTCCAGGCGCTGGTGCCCTATCTCAAGAATGATGCTACTGACCCTCGGGTTACCCAAACCATCCCATCTAACGGAATTGTAGACTACGAAGCAGAGCGAGAGAGGTATCAACAGTATCGGCAAGCTGTCAAACAGAAAGCCCCTACAGAGACTCTAGCACAGCAGAAGCCACATCCCGACTTTCAAGTTTGGGACTGGATTCGCAGTGAGAGACTGGATTACAAGAAAAAGGGAGGACAGTACGTCCGTTGCCCTTACAACGATTTGGTCTGGCGGTGGCAGAGTCTGGACCCATACTTTGCCGAGAACCTGCGCCACATCCTGATGCTCTGCGCCGCGCCGGATGGGGATGTAGAGGCCGTGGAAACAGCCTGGCGCAAGCGAATGAAGGAACTGGGCGTAAAGGTCAAAAGCGACGCTACACTGCTCCAGCTCTTCAATCCCAGCCAGGGCAAGGGGCTGAATGAGCCCAAGGCCAGCCGTCTGGAGATGGGCAATATCAAATCTTTCTGGCTGCTGGAGTACCTCAAGGCGGTAGGGATGTATCACTGCGCGGTGCCTCGTCGGGTGCAGGGCACCGATGACCGCAAGACCTATGCCTTGGCCCCGGTGAATATGCGCCTGGGAATCAATGATGCCGTTTTGGCTGCCTTCCAGGATGCCCTGTGGAACGACACCGCAGTAAGAATGGACATTCTGGCTGCCCTGCGTTATACCACCTGCTTCCTGGATTACTGCCAGGCGGCCAAAGAGGCCGACCTCATGGCAGAACTGTTTGGGCAGGGGCCGGAGGATTTTGTAGCCGGGATGCACGTGACCTACTACAAAAGCCTGGGCCAGGCCTCGGCGGTGATGAACCTCTCTTTCATCGAACTACCCCGCTGGATGCGGGTAGAGTCGCCGAACGATGTAATCCTTTACAAGGAGGTGATCGAGGAACACGAAAATATCATTCGCAACATTGACGAGGACAAGGGAGGGTACGACCTGCTGGTTTACTACCGGGACTTCCTCTCAGGCGGGAAGTGGAAGGCGTTCTTCGACTTTACCGCCGACTATGGTCCATTTCTGATGCGGGAATTGGACCGGGAACATCACTGGGTAAGGCCGTTCACTACGAAGAATCTGGAGGTGTTGATCATGAAAAGTAACGAACCGTTGGCACCCATCTTGGAGAGCCCGGGCTTTCGCAACATCGCCGAGGCTATCCGCCGGAGCACCATCACCCCTCAATATCGAGGGCGGAGCAAGAGCGAGTATGATATCCGGTATGGCCTGGGGCAAGAATTGAAGCGCAAATCCCTGTACAACGACGAGTTCATCGTTGCCTTGGGCGATTTTATGCAAAGTTACAATGCTGAGAACGCACGCGTCTATGAGAAGACCGGAAAACAGTATCGCAGGAACATCTTGACCACCGACGTGGAAGATGTTGTGCGTCTGGTGGATAAGTACGGAGCCACAACTGTGGGCAACTTGCTTATTGCTTTTGGCTATGCCAGAGATCCGAGGGAGGAAGGGCTTGCCTCTGACCAAACAGTTAGGGAATTAACCAATTGAACAGAAAGGAGGATTGGAAATGAGCCAGCAACAAAATATTTATTCCCTTTCCATCTGTGGGCGGGCCATCTTGGATATGCACTCCCTCAACAATGAGGGAGGCGAAGGGAATCAGATAGCGACACGTATGGTGAATGTGGTCTACCGGGATCGGGCTAGCGGTGAATACAGGCTGACCACGGTCAACGCCATATCTGGAGACATGTTCAAACATATTCAGGCCGAACACCTGTACCTGTTGGCGAAAGGGAAGCTGCCCCTGTGCAAGGGTTGCCATAAGTTCAGTGCTAGCCGCATCCTTGACGATCAGGACTTTATGGCTAAACTTCCTCCTCAAGATAGCGCTGTCATTGACGCGCTTCTTAAGCATTGCGCCCTGGACGACTTGGAGGGCAACCTCATCGCTAAAGGGGCTCGCTCTGTGCCACGCAAGTCGGTGGCCGAGTTTGGCTGGGTGGTCGGCCTGCCAGACTACACCACCACTGAAAGCTACTTCCACGTGCGCTATGCCGCCGAGCGAGGTGAGCGGGCGGAAGAAGCCCAACAGCAGGCCATTTTTCACCGCCCGGCCAGCTCTGGCGTCTATGCCATTGTTGCCAACTTTGAGATGGTCCGCATAGGTTTTAACGACATCTCCCAGCAATATCCTATCGCCGACAACGAGCGGGAACGGCGCTACCTGGCCTTCCTGGAGAGCATCCTCTACACATTCGTCGAGCCCAACGGAGCCATGAGGGGTACCCAGAGCCCGCACCTAGTGGGATTTGAGGGGGTGGTGACCGTGACGAATCAGGTAATGCCTGCTCCTGCCCTGAGCCCTCTAGACGAAAACTACCGGCAGGAGGTTGATAAGGTGGCAGAAGCGCTCAACGACCTGAAGCCTGGAGCGGTGACTGTCCATCGTTTTGATTCCATGGGCGACTTCGCGAAGGTGATGAAGGGTCTAATCAAAAGCACGCGGCCTTTTAAACTGGCCTGGTAGGAGGTGGCAGCCATGTGGCTCATCGCGGAGTACCAGTCAGTTACCCTATTTTCCTTTCGGTCAGGCCTAGCCACAACTTCGGCGGCTAAAACGCTGTTTCTACCCACGCCGTTTGCCATTCGCACTGCTCTTTTGGACGCGGCTATCCGCACGAACGGGCGGGCTGCAGGCCAGGCGGCCTTTGAGTGGATCAAAGGCCTTTCCATCGCCATTTGCCCTCCCGAGCGGGTCGTTGTCACTAACCTCTTTGCAAAAATTCTCAAGCCGACGCGGAAAGAGGAGGCCGAATCAGCCATGGATCGCACCATTGCCTTCCGAGAATACGCGCAACTTGTTGGAAGCATGGCTTTGGCTTTTAGTCCCGCAGAGGAAAGGGCTGATGAGCTACGCCACCTGCTTTCCCAAGTTAACTATTTTGGGAAGAGAGGCAGCCTCTTTCAGTTGTTAAAATCACCCATAGAGGTTGAGGAGTTACCAAAAGCGTTCGTGTGCATGGATGGAACATATCTGCAAGGTATCCAGGTTAACGGAGAAGAAAAAAGGCATTTCGTCCTGGGGCTCATCCAAATGATGGATGACTGGGGAAAGACGTTGACCTTCTCGAAGGTAAACATTTACACCGACGAGAAGATCGTTTTGGGGAAAGACAGGGTGCGTAAAGGCATTCTTCTACCTTATCGTTTAGTACGATCCAGTAAAGGCTTCAGCCATTACGAACAACTACCCATGCCCGGGTAGGAGGGGCTTTTGCACTGTTTTTTGTCAGCAACGGTGTGTGGCCCCCGTCAAGTCTTGTTAATGGCTGGCGTTTCTTCAATGGGGAGAAACGAAAGGTAAGAGATGCTGGGGCTTCTTGAACAGGGGGCCCCCGGTCACTATCCGTTTGTCCTCCCGGGAGGCGGTGGCGCCCATGAAGGCATCCGCATAGGCATCCGTGTAGGAAAAAGGGATGCGTGGTCTTGATCTCTGCAGCCTCCCGAACCAGATCATGAAGGCTTGTGATGGCTTCTGTTGGGAAATGATCTACCTGGTTGGGCTTCTTCTCGATTCTGGGCTCGGTTGACTTTGCCGGGGTATCGAAGACTGATTTCTTGTGCGACGGGGTCTTCTGTTTTCGTTCTTCCGGCTAGCCTGTGACATGGTGCGTGCCCCTTCTCGAAAGCCGCATACTAGCTTGGCAAAGAGAGATTCCATTTTGTATGGAGTGAAAAGCAGGCCATGACAGAAAAGGGTTTTTATCTGACACACTTGCGCTTTACTTTGTCTCCCAGAGAGCCCATTCGCCTTCCCAGGATGAACAAGGGCATTACCTTGCGAGGGGCTTTTGGCACGGCGTTTCGGCGTCTTGTCTGCGTGGATCGTTCGGCCTCTTGCGAAACCTGTCAAGTACATTCCAACTGTCCGTACGGGTTCATATTTGCCCCCAGGGTGCCGCCCGAGGCTGAGCGTCTCCGCCTCAACTTAAACATACCCAGGCCCTTTGTGATCAAGCCGCCTTTGGATGAAAGGGAAGACTACAGCCCAGAGGATTTGATCTATTTCGACCTGGTAATAGTGGGTAGGGCCATGCAATTGTGGCCATATTTCCTTCTCAGTTTCAAAAATTTGGGAGAGCGAGGAATCGGGGTGAACCGGGGCAGGTTTGATATTGTCAGAGTGGAGGCCCTTGATGCCAAGGGGGAGGTCGAAAAGCTTATGAGTGTGGATGACCCCATGGTCCGGTTTCCAGAGAAGAGCATAGGATTCTCAGATGTCCCACCCGCCATCGGCGATCGTGTTCAGGTGGAGTTTCTGACCCCGATTCTCCTGAAAAAAGAGAATCAATGGGTACGGCCTACCTTCGGGGCGCTGCTGAAAAGGCTCAGGGACCGTATTCATGCTCTTTCCTATTTCTACTGCCAGGGCCCCTTGGAGATGGATTTCAAGTTTTTTGGGGAAATGGCCGAAGAGGTAAGTGTGATTTGGGAGAGGCTACGTTGGCAGGAGGAAACGAGGTATTCAAAACACAGAGCCATCAGACACAACCTTAAAGGGTGGGTTGGAACAGTTGTTTATGAGGGGGACTTGGAGCCTTGTTGGCCTTTCTTGTGGATAGGTCAATACATCCACGTTGGGAAAGCTGCGGTTTTCGGGCAAGGCTGGTATCGAATCGTGTCCCGGGAAGGGAAAGGGGGAAGAGATTGTCACCCCACGGACTGAGGAAAGGATGAAAATGACTGGAAGAAGTTAGCAGGAGGGAAGACAAATGCAACCGGGGGAACCCTCTGTGCTTAAGAGTGTGCCCATGGGGAGCACAGCAGTAGGAGAGTTTCCGCTCTTAAGAAGACCCTCCCAGCTGAATCTCTTCTCCAAAGAACCCACCATTATCCCTTTAGTGATTGATCGGCAAGTCGACGAAGAGCTCAAAATAAGTGACGAAGTGACCCTTGCCCGAACTGGAGACGCCTCACAGCTCATTCTTTCAGGCTTTGGCCTTTTCGTGAGTAAGAAAGCCGAAAGGCTGTTGGTCAGGAAAGGCAAAGACCTTCTCTACGAATTCCCATTCTACAGGCTGAGCGAGGTAACGCTTGCGTCTAGGGGAATAAGCATATCCACGGACCTAATAATGGAACTTTGCGAGAGAGGCATTCAAATCAATTTTCTGCATGGATCGGGGAGACCTTACGCCAAGATTACCGCTCCTTCCCTTTCGGCGACAATTCAGGCTAGAAGGGAGCAGTTCAGGGCTTTGGAAGACCGAAGGGGGATAGAATTCTCCCAAGCCATACTTGCTGGCAAACTTAACAACCAAAGGAACCTTCTCCTCTATTTCTCCAAGTACATGAAGCAAAGTGGCGGCGATAGATATGAGGCAGTGGTGCGCAGCGCGGAAATGTTGAGGGATCTCAGACAGCAGGTTTTGAATGTCAAAGGGGATGATATCAGCCAGGTGCGAAGCATGATTATGGGAATTGAGGGCACCGGGAGCCGGGTTTACTGGGAAGGGGTTCAGAAAATAATCGAAGAAAAAACTAATTTTATGGGCAGGGTTAGGCGCGGTGCTACGGACGAGGTCAATTCCATGTTGAACTATGGATATGGAATTCTCTACACACAGGTTTGGGGCGCGGTAGTGACAGCAGGGTTGGAACCTTTTGCCGGCTTTTTACATGTGGACCGTCCAGGCAAGCCTTCGCTGGTACTGGATTTGGTCGAGGAGTTCCGGCAGCCGGTGGTGGACCGCACGGTCATTGCCCATGTGAATCGGGGAGAAGCCATACGAATGGAAGGAGGATTGCTGAGCGCTGAGACCAGGAAGGTTCTGAGTCAAAAGATCCTCGAGAGACTTGAATCCAAGGAGCGCTACCAGGGCAAAGCCTATCAGTTGAGATCTATCATACAGATTCAGGCTCGGAATTTTGCTTCGTTCCTGAGAGGGGAGAGGAATTACCGACCCTTCATGTTCAAGTGGTGATGTGATGGGGAAAATTGTCAAGAAAACGGAGCTTACAAAAACCGGAATCGAGGGTCTAGATTTGGTGGGACGACCCGGAGAGGTGCTCACCTATGTCTTTTACGATATAGAGAATGACAAAATAAGAACGCGGGTGGGTTCAGTTTGTAAAGATTACGGCCTGGAGCGGATACAGTTCAGCGGTTTTATAGGCTATCTGTCCCGCAACCGAAGGGAGGAGATGGCGGCCAAGCTTCGCGACAAAATGGAAGGAAGCAATGGGAAAGTTCTAATCCAGCCTGTTTGCGAAAAAGACTTCAGGGAGTATAAGGAATTCATAAGTATCCAGGAGGCTGATGATTCAACATGAGCCACTACCTCCCTTTGGTCGAGAATGGCCAGGAGAGAGCACTTCTGGAACTCAAGGTCAACGATCTGAAGCAGTATGTTTACTGCCGAAGGATTGTCTATTACCAGTACGTGCTTCCTGTGGAAAAAAAGGTGACCTACAAGATGGAAAAAGGGAAGGTCGCCCAAGAGGACATCCAAAGGCTTGAAAGCAGGAGAAAACTGAAACGCTATGGTTTGTCTTCCGGTATCAGGAGGTTCGATGTTTGGATCAGGTCGAAACGTTTAGGGCTTTCCGGGAAATTAGACATGCTTATAGAAACGGAGTCGGAGTACTTCCCCGTGGATTTCAAGTGGACAAGGGGTGGGGTGCAGCGAAACCATGTTTTCCAGCTTGGTGGATACGCGCTTCTCGTAGAGGAGTGTTTTGGGAAGCCGGTTAACACTGGTTTTGTGTACCTTATTATCCAGGGGGACGCAGTCGGGTATGAAATGACCGAGGAGATCAAGGCTGGATGTAAAGCTGCTCTTGAGGAGATTCGGTCCATGATTCTACAAGAACGATTTCCCGCTCCACCCAAAGAGAGGGCGAAATGTGCGGAGTGTGAATACAGGAATTTTTGCAGGGACGTTTTTTGGTGAGGTTGCGGAGGCACTCTTGACATGATTCTTTGGGCGAGGTTAAAGAATTCAGAACGGAGTTTTCGCAAAAGTAATACTATTGGGAGGCAGGGGAGAGGTTTTCGAAAAATTCACCAAGGCACCCTCCCCCAAAACAAGCCAGCAAGCCATCCCGGCCATCTGTTGCAGAAGGTGTCCCGATGAAGAGGGAACTGAAAGCCCTTTGTTGACGATGAGCCTGCACCGGTATCTGAGGTTGCAGAAGGTGTCCCGATGAAGAGGGAACTGAAAGGGTGGGAGACTGCCTGAGATGCCACACGGCTCCCAGCTGTTGCAGAAGGTGTCCCGATGAAGAGGGAACTGAAAGAGGCCTGTCTGGCGGTCAGGAATCTCGGATCGGAGTTGCAGAAGGTGTCCCGATGAAGAGGGAACTGAAAGTGCATCGCCCCAGCGGTTACCGGCATGCGTGATTTCGTTGCAGAAGGTGTCCCGATGAAGAGGGAACTGAAAGCTTTCTCCAGGGCGTCTCTTGGGATGCGCACCCGGTCCGTTGCAGAAGGTGTCCCGATGAAGAGGGAACTGAAAGACGAAACATAGAGCGCACCAAAGCTATCGCCCTGGCAGTTGCAGAAGGTGTCCCGATGAAGAGGGAACTGAAAGCTCAACGGAATGAGGATCACAGGACGTGGAATATATGTTGCAGAAGGTGTCCCGATGAAGAGGGAACTGAAAGAGCTTTCGCCAGCCATGTTCCGAGAGCAAAAGGCCCGTTGCAGAAGGTGTCCCGATGAAGAGGGAACTGAAAGACAGGCCTGTGCATGCGCCGAGGGAGATGATTGACATGTTGCAGAAGGTGTCCCGATGAAGAGGGAACTGAAAGGCCTCAAGCAGGGCCCTTATTCGGTCACCCCCTCCGTGTTGCAGAAGGTGTCCCGATGAAGAGGGAACTGAAAGCAGCGAGACCCTTGTTGCAGAATACTCGGAACAGTGGTTGCAGAAGGTGTCCCGATGAAGAGGGAACTGAAAGACGGTGGCCCACTCGCCCACGCCTTCTTTCTGCAGCCAAAGTTGCAGAAGGTGTCCCGATGAAGAGGGAACTGAAAGACGTGGCGTTGGCAAGGCAACGACCGCTGCCCCCGGGTTGCAGAAGGTGTCCCGATGAAGAGGGAACTGAAAGACGGACAGTCGCATCTTGGAGGCTCTCCAGGCTCTTGGTTGCAGAAGGTGTCCCGATGAAGAGGGAACTGAAAGTAACAAGCCCCTCCTCCCGTAGTGGTTGGAGCGCCTGTTGCAGAAGGTGTCCCGATGAAGAGGGAACTGAAAGCGGGAGAGTCGGGTGGGAGTAATATGCACGGACCCACGTTGCAGAAGGTGTCCCGATGAAGAGGGAACTGAAAGGCTCTCCTCCTGGAGCTTGTAGTAGGCCCAGACGCCGTTGCAGAAGGTGTCCCGATGAAGAGGGAACTGAAAGGCGTACCGGGCTCGGCATCTTCATCGCTTGGCCTTGCGTTGCAGAAGGTGTCCCGATGAAGAGGGAACTGAAAGTAAATGACGTGCACAGATGGTCTCACTCCAGGCTTGTGGTTGCAGAAGGTGTCCCGATGAAGAGGGAACTGAAAGGCTTTGCGGTTGTGAATGTACCGCTTCAAGGGGTCAAGGTTGCAGAAGGTGTCCCGATGAAGAGGGAACTGAAAGCTATTTCAATTTACAGATTACGAGTATTACGGTTTGGTTGCAGAAGGTGTCCCGATGAAGAGGGAACTGAAAGACTTGGCTCAGAAGAATCGCGAGCAGGCGAGAACTGTTGCAGAAGGTGTCCCGATGAAGAGGGAACTGAAAGTCTTAGACGGCAATGTGGCAGTATCGCTGAGCAACATGTTGCAGAAGGTGTCCCGATGAAGAGGGAACTGAAAGTCCTATAGTGTTAATGCCGCAGCGTGGTCTGGTAAGTTGCAGAAGGTGTCCCGATGAAGAGGGAACTGAAAGGAGCCTGCGCCGCCTGTCACACCGCCGGGGGAAGAGTTGCAGAAGGTGTCCCGATGAAGAGGGAACTGAAAGGAAGTTATGGTTAGATGGGTGTATGAGAACTTAGAGTTGCAGAAGGTGTCCCGATGAAGAGGGAACTGAAAGCCGGGTCGTCCAGATTCCTCGACTGCAAGCTTCGACCGTTGCAGAAGGTGTCCCGATGAAGAGGGAACTGAAAGTGTGAAGGCTGAGGGGAATCTGGCATGAAGATAACCACGTTGCAGAAGGTGTCCCGATGAAGAGGGAACTGAAAGAGCCATGTGAGCCTGCTTTTCTCGGAACTCACATAGTTGCAGAAGGTGTCCCGATGAAGAGGGAACTGAAAGCAACAGCAACCTGTGCGGTTAAGGGGGGGCATATGGAGTTGCAGAAGGTGTCCCGATGAAGAGGGAACTGAAAGAAAAACCCTAGAGGAGAATTATTACTTGCCGAAGATGTTGCAGAAGGTGTCCCGATGAAGAGGGAACTGAAAGCCGGAAAAGGAATGACCCACCTCCACGGACATGGATGTTGCAGAAGGTGTCCCGATGAAGAGGAAACTGAAAGTCTCCCCTGCGGCCAACGAGGCAGGCTTTCAGGCGGGGGTCGCAGAAGGTGTCCCGATGAAGAGGGAACTGAAAGTCATGCGGGAGGTGATGCGTGAGGGGCAGGACTACGGGTTGCAGAAGGTGTCCCGATGAAGAGGGAACTGAAAGGAACCCATCGCCGTGCTTCGGAGCCCAGGATACGGCCGTTGCAGAAGGTGTCCCGATGAAGAGGGAACTGAAAGAGGCGAAGCGCCAGCCGGGGTCTCTCTTCAAACCCTTGTTGCAGAAGGTGTCCCGATGAAGAGGGAACTGAAAGCAGAACTTCTCCTGGACAGGATCAAGGGCTCCGACTGGGTTGCAGAAGGTGTCCCGATGAAGAGGGAACTGAAAGGTCCAAGCTGATCTTGTACCGGTTTTCCAGGTAGCTTGTTGCAGAAGGTGTCCCGATGAAGAGGGAACTGAAAGCTTGCTCTTCTTGGGAGGAGGACTCTGCTTTCTCTGAGTTGCAGAAGGTGTCCCGATGAAGAGGGAACTGAAAGCAGAACTTCTCCTGGACAGGATCAAGGGCTCCGACTGGGTTGCAGAAGGTGTCCCGATGAAGAGGGAACTGAAAGGTCCAAGCTGATCTTGTACCGGTTTTCCAGGTAGCTTGTTGCAGAAGGTGTCCCGATGAAGAGGGAACTGAAAGCTTGCTCTTCTTGGGAGGAGGACTCTGCTTTCTCTGAGTTGCAGAAGGTGTCCCGATGAAGAGGGAACTGAAAGCCATTGGTGGAAGGCGCCCCGCTATGTCCTAAACGGGTTGCAGAAGGTGTCCCGATGAAGAGGGAACTGAAAGAGAGTGCTCCGGAGCATAGATCTAGCGGAGATAGCTGTTGCAGAAGGTGTCCCGATGAAGAGGGAACTGAAAGCCTTCTCGGCGGTCAGCCCCTCGATGACCAGGTCCAGGTTGCAGAAGGTGTCCCGATGAAGAGGGAACTGAAAGGGGAGAGGCCTCTTGGCGGGGCCCCCGGGATCGTCGTTGCAGAAGGTGTCCCGATGAAGAGGGAACTGAAAGAGGTTGATCAGATCTGCCGTGAGGGCTTCGTAGACCAGTTGCAGAAGGTGTCCCGATGAAGAGGGAACTGAAAGCTTTCTTCCTTGCCTGGAGGAGTCAATCCTTGTAGTTGCAGAAGGTGTCCCGATGAAGAGGGAACTGAAAGAGGGGTCCAACCAGTCTGACCCCTTCACCCTGTCCAACGTTGCAGAAGGTGTCCCGATGAAGAGGGAACTGAAAGCGAAACAACTCACCATTGGTACCATAGAGAGTAGATGAGTTGCAGAAGGTGTCCCGATGAAGAGGGAACTGAAAGCGAAACAACTCACCATTGGTACCATAGAGAGTAGATGAGTTGCAGAAGGTGTCCCGATGAAGAGGGAACTGAAAGACAGGATCTGCTGGATCCCCCAGGTCTGTTGGATTAGTTGCAGAAGGTGTCCCGATGAAGAGGGAACTGAAAGGACTTGCCATCGCCGCAGCACCCCGCCCCATAAGGGGTTGCAGAAGGTGTCCCGATGAAGAGGGAACTGAAAGAGACGGTGGGGGGCGTGGGTGGGAAGTAGTTTACTAAGTTGCAGAAGGTGTCCCGATGAAGAGGGAACTGAAAGCGCAGACAGTAGGTAACGTATTTTCGCCAACCGCCCAGTTGCAGAAGGTGTCCCGATGAAGAGGGAACTGAAAGTTGGATGAGGATGATTCATGGGGGCCCGAGAGACAAGTTGCAGAAGGTGTCCCGATGAAGAGGGAACTGAAAGCCTTGACACAATCGCGTGATCACTACCTGGCGGATTTGTTGCAGAAGGTGTCCCGATGAAGAGGGAACTGAAAGTTTCCCGTTCATCCTTGGGGCCCGCACCGGTAATTAGGTTGCAGAAGGTGTCCCGATGAAGAGGGAACTGAAAGCGCAAAATCCGGGATCCAGGAGGTGGGTGACATGCCGTTGCAGAAGGTGTCCCGATGAAGAGGGAACTGAAAGTTTGAGGCCAGCCTTAAGCGCGCGCAGGATGTTGGCGTTGCAGAAGGTGTCCCGATGAAGAGGGAACTGAAAGTTTCTGTAGATGTTGTTACAATTGTGTCCGACACTAGCGTTGCAGAAGGTGTCCCGATGAAGAGGGAACTGAAAGATAAAAAGCCTCCCGCATCTGGGGAGACTTAGTCAGTTGCAGAAGGTGTCCCGATGAAGAGGGAACTGAAAGGCGAGTGGGCAAAGTTCAACGCCCGGCTCGCGAACGGAGTTGCAGAAGGTGTCCCGATGAAGAGGGAACTGAAAGCTATACGTTACATAACCGGGTAGCCCCCCGCTTGAAAAGTTGCAGAAGGTGTCCCGATGAAGAGGGAACTGAAAGGAATGCTCCTGCTGGCTGGCGTGCTCTCATCGCGCAGTTGCAGAAGGTGTCCCGATGAAGAGGGAACTGAAAGATTGTAGACGTTGGTGAAAACGACAGAAGGGCCAACAAGTTGCAGAAGGTGTCCCGATGAAGAGGGAACTGAAAGTCTTGCCGGTGATTGCGCCCGTTTCGTACAGCCGGGTTGCAGAAGGTGTCCCGATGAAGAGGGAACTGAAAGATATTGGCAAGGGGCAGGGTTATACTGACACCTTCCAGTTGCAGAAGGTGTCCCGATGAAGAGGGAACTGAAAGATCAGAGAAACCGTCTCGATGCCATGGTTCAGGCTGTGTTGCAGAAGGTGTCCCGATGAAGAGGGAACTGAAAGATCTATTACTGCAAAGTAGATATATTCCTCACTCTCGAGTGTTGCAGAAGGTGTCCCGATGAAGAGGGAACTGAAAGGAGTGAGGGGCCGCCCCGGAAGGAAGGCCTCGGAGGCAGTTGCAGAAGGTGTCCCGATGAAGAGGGAACTGAAAGAGAGGAATCTTGAAAATGAACTGGCCGCACTGAACAGGTTGCAGAAGGTGTCCCGATGAAGAGGGAACTGAAAGGGGTCATCCAGGGCTCGACGGGCGGGGCTGCGTCTTGTTGCAGAAGGTGTCCCGATGAAGAGGGAACTGAAAGCTGCGATGACGTAGTGGGTCATGTCCAGGACACCGGGTTGCAGAAGGTGTCCCGATGAAGAGGGAACTGAAAGACATACAGCTTGGTGATATGAATGGCTTCAGGTATGGTTGCAGAAGGTGTCCCGATGAAGAGGGAACTGAAAGATGGCCTCCCCTGCGGCCCCTCTCTTGACGAACGTCTGTTGCAGAAGGTGTCCCGATGAAGAGGGAACTGAAAGCAAGTAAGCTATGTTCAATGCACGATTCTCGGGCAAAGTTGCAGAAGGTGTCCCGATGAAGAGGGAACTGAAAGGGCTATTCTCCTATCTCAATATGAACCTTTTGTCCTTGTTGCAGAAGGTGTCCCGATGAAGAGGGAACTGAAAGCATGAGAGCATGGGCCTCTATCAGGGGCTCAGGAAGCAGTTGCAGAAGGTGTCCCGATGAAGAGGGAACTGAAAGGCCTTGTAGCCCTTCTCATAGCCTTCTTCCCTCGCCGTTGCAGAAGGTGTCCCGATGAAGAGGGAACTGAAAGCCGTCTCTGGTAGGGCACACCCACCAGACTTCGTCCATGTTGCAGAAGGTGTCCCGATGAAGAGGGAACTGAAAGCATATAATGTGGTGGCTCCCCAGTTTATGCGGTAGTCGTTGCAGAAGGTGTCCCGATGAAGAGGGAACTGAAAGGAATTCCACGGCCTGTCTTCCGTTCATCCAGAACTCTGTTGCAGAAGGTGTCCCGATGAAGAGGGAACTGAAAGTGAACAATGGCAAACCGTAATAGTCGTAATCTGTAAAGTTGCAGAAGGTGTCCCGATGAAGAGGGAACTGAAAGAGGGGCCCTTTTTGCGGCCAGAGGTTTCTACGGCCTGTTGCAGAAGGTGTCCCGATGAAGAGGGAACTGAAAGAGGTCAGCCAGCTCTCTGGTCATCCGAATAATGGGGGTTGCAGAAGGTGTCCCGATGAAGAGGGAACTGAAAGCATATCTAAGAAGGAAATGAAGGCGGCCCTTGGAGAGGTTGCAGAAGGTGTCCCGATGAAGAGGGAACTGAAAGTGGCGTACCTGCCAATGACGGTTCCGCAAAGGATCGGTTGCAGAAGGTGTCCCGATGAAGAGGGAACTGAAAGGGAGCTCAGAGACCGTGGGTAAAGCAAACGGTATCAAGTTGCAGAAGGTGTCCCGATGAAGAGGGAACTGAAAGCTGTCCAGCCTTCCATGCGTGCGCAGAGCTCGGGCGGTTGCAGAAGGTGTCCCGATGAAGAGGGAACTGAAAGTCAGAAAACGTAAACCAAGAAGAAAACTCTCGGTTGGTTGCAGAAGGTGTCCCGATGAAGAGGGAACTGAAAGTGGAACTTGTCAGAAAGATTCACGACTGCGCCGGGATGTTGCAGAAGGTGTCCCGATGAAGAGGGAACTGAAAGCTGTTGCCGAATTTCCATCATTCTCTATCTCGATAGGTTGCAGAAGGTGTCCCGATGAAGAGGGAACTGAAAGCTGGTTGTGCTGGTGGCCGCCTGTTCGATGACCAGTTGCAGAAGGTGTCCCGATGAAGAGGGAACTGAAAGACCGGCAAACTTTTCATGCCACAGCTGCCGGAGCCGAGTTGCAGAAGGTGTCCCGATGAAGAGGGAACCTAGAGGTAGCACAGAGCACAGGGCACAGGGCCAGCCAAGTCAGTACAGAGCTTCGAGAAGCTAGAAAAACCCTCAGACCGGAAACAGCACAGAGCCGGCTAAATCAGGGTGCATATTCCGGTGAAATCGGTCCAGCCGCTCTTTGGGGTGGGAGCGAAGCGCGGCTTGTGTTTCAGGGTTTCTCACAGTCTTGTGTTTTGGTCAAGAGTGAGCGTTTCTTTCTCATGGATTTCCCTTTCAGGGTGATTTTGTGTCCGGCTTCAATTGGAATCAGCGTCCAGAATGAATCGTAACCGGTGTCCGGCTTGCGTCGGTGTACGCACATATAATATGGAAAGCCAGGCTTTTTTACCCAAAAGTGCTTTGAGCTGATTTGGGTAAAAATGGCACCTCCTTTCCCCAAGATTTACCCAAAACAGCTTTGAGCTGAAATGGGTAAGAAATTGATCTTACCCAGGGCATAGGGGGTAAAATAGGTTAGCAGACTTAATAAAATCAGTTAGTTAAAGCCACTTTGGTGCCAGGCACCAGGTAAAAGCAGCACAGAGCACAGGGCCAATAAAAGCGGCACAGAGCACGGAGCACAGAGCGGACAAAAGCAGCACAGAGCGGACAAAAGCAGCACAGAGCACGGAGCACAGAGCAGACAAAAGCAGCACGGAGCACAGAGCGGACAAAAGCAGCACAGAGTACAGGGCAAGCTGAATCTGCCCCTTGCTTCAGGCTGTATGCCTTCTGCTTTGTGTTGTAAAAAGTAAAGTCAAGAAATACCATAGGGGCGCCGGTTGCGGTTCTCTTGGGCTTGCTGTGAGAAGCTTCTTCTGGGCAAGTTTGGAAACCTTTGGCAAGGTTGGCTCAGCAAGGCATTTTTGGTGATGCCAAAATGGGCTGGAGTCAAGTGTGATCCAGGAAAAGCCCCATTAGCAGAGATGGGCTAGCAAGGGAGGTTGCCACATGAAAGGGGAATTCCAGAGAGTATATCAGTTCAAGATCACCCTCGAGGGGATCAAACCTCCGGTCTGGAGGAGAATCCAGGTTCCAGAGACCTACACCTTCTGGGATCTTCACATGGCCATTCAGGATGCCATGGGTTGGTCTAATGATCATCTGCACGAATTCAGGATGGTTAACCCGTGCACAGGGGGAACCGAAAGAATAGGAATACCAGACCATGGAGGTTGGGGGCCACCTGTTGCCGCGGGCAAGAGGCGAAACATAGCCTCCTACTTTTCTGAAGCCAATCCCAAGGCCAAGTACGTATACGATTTCGGGGACAACTGGTTGCACACGGTAAGGCTGGAGAAGATCTTGGATCGGCAGCCGGGGGTCAAATACCCTGTCTGTGTTGGAGGAAGAAGAGCTTGCCCGCCGGAGGACTGCGGAGGGGTGCCAGGCTACGAGGAACTGCTGAAGACTCAAAGGCACCCATCCCACGAGGAGTAAAAGAGAATAGATGTCTGGTTGGGGGACGATTTTTTCATCTGGTGCCTGGCACCATATCTATTCTAACTAGTTGATCTTATAGACGGTGATCAGTAAGTTTTCCTTCGACTCTCGGGAAGGTCAAGCAGTGCATGGGGCTGCCTGGCTGCCAGTCTTGTCTCGGGCACAAGAAATGGCCATGCGTTTTACAGGCCTTGGCCTGGTGGGCTTGCCCGATATTGGGCTTGTGAAAGCACCTGTCAGGGCCAGAGCTTCCAAGCCTGAGCCAGGTGGCCACAAGCCCTCCTTTCGGCAGAGAGGGGCTCAAACCCGAGTCCCCACCTTCTGAGAGACCATGCAGGGAAATCCCCCAGAAAAAATTTTTCTAGAGCTATCGGAAAAACCTTGAGTTTGTCCGTTTATGACAATTAGGGGTGGTAAGGTGAAAGGAAGGAATAAAGGATGCTGCGGCCTTGGGGATGTAGCAAGGGGAAGATCAGAAGTCCAGAATGCCATGTGCTCCTTCCCACAGCTTGCGGTCTCAAGAGATGCGCAGCGTGTCTGGAACTGACCATAAGGGGGGATTGGGTCGGATGGGTGTCCAAGGGAAAGGTAAAAGACAATCTCTGAGAGGGCAGGTGGTGATGGCCCGTGCAAAAGATCGTGGGGCAAGATCCAGCATCGGGATGGCATGAGACTTAAAAGACGACATCAAAGATATCAAGGAGTTATGTGAGATATGGTGCCAGGCACCGTGTCCTAAGGCAAACTGCTACACAGCCCCGGAGGGATTCCCATGGATACCGCGATTCTCCAACGACTCGCAGAACTCGTTGCAACCCGCAACCGGATCTCGAAGGAGATCACTACCATAATTGGCCGTCCAGCCCAGATTGGGCATCTAGGCGAGTTCATCGCATCTGAAATCTTCGACATTGCGCTGGAATCTTCTGCGGTCAACAAGGGCTTCGATGGCCGCTTCAGGTCCGGCGCCCTAGCTGGCAGAACAATAAACATCAAGTGGTATGCAAAGAGGGAAGGCCTGCTCGATCTAAGCCCCAATTCGCTTCCCGACTACTACCTCGCCCTCACGGGGCCTGCCGGACCGGCTGCCACGTCGCGGGGCGAAGACCGTCCGTGGCTCATCGAGACAGTGTACCTTTTTCAGGCCCGGCCGCTAGTTGATGCTCTGCGACGCAGGGGCGTGAAAATCGGGGTTGCAACGAGTGTGGCACAAGAGTACTGGGACAAAGCCGAGCTGTACCCTAAGTCCAGTGGTGGCCCTTTGCGCTTGACCCCAGAGCAGCGTGATGCCCTCGCCCTCTTTGGTGCGCGGCGACAGGGGTTCTAACATGGGAGTCGAGCTGTTGTAATCATTGAGCTCAATCGAGGTTTTCGTAACTGGGAACCATGTGAGCAGGTAATGTTTAGTGTCGCCCCCGCTTTCATATCAAAGGGGGGGCGGACCAAAATGTGCCGGAATATGCACCGGGTCAATGTACGAATGGGTGACACACTCTATTTCACAGAGATGCGCTATTTGAGATCGCGGCTGGGACCAAATTCCTGTCTCAAGAAAAAGAGCTGATATTTGAAGTTGGATGGAGTGCAGATGTCCAAAGAAAACCACAAGCACACACGATCCAGGCACCTGGCAGGAATGCTTACATGTCTTGCATTGTTTTGCTTTTGTTTGGTCATGCTGTACACGGGCTTTGTCTCCGTTGACATAGACTGCGCCAGGAAACACACGGGAGAGCCGCCCGTTTGCATGATACAGGAAAAGAGGCTTTTGGGCCTTTTCAATAGCAGAGTCAGTGTGTCAAGCGTCTCCAATGTCAGTTACCAAACCAAGCACAGTCAGGCCAGAGGCCGTCTGGCCTCGGGTAGCACGGTGGTATTGACCGGGAGCAATGGCTCTTTTCCCATAACACAGACCATGTCCAATCTTGGTGATACATGGAAATTGGATGTGGTAAGAAAGATTGATGGATTCCTGAAGAACCCAGACGAGGCAAGCCTTTCGGTTCGCGTCAACGAAAGAAACATTTTCGGTTGGGTGGGTGTCATCATGTCGGCTTTCCTCGGGCTGGTCCTGTTATATTGGCTTGTCAAAAGATTTTGGGGTTGGGTCTAAAATTCTTCTGTGGAGGAGTCATCGATTGTCTGCTTTGACCTAACCTACTCTGAGTATCCACTGCATTGCTAAAGTTGGTGCAGCAACTGCCGAAAAAAGATTTGGATTGGTCTAAAAATGAGGCGCCGGCGGCTCATGGATGCGTGAGGGATGCGGTAACCGGGTATCCGGGCTGGT
The DNA here is from genome assembly GCA_037481695.1 of bacterium. NCBI lineage: Bacteria > bacterium. Next base: position 82,778 of record JBBFLE010000007.1, read on the forward strand.
GGGGGGCACCCGGCCGGGTGGCCGGGAAGCGGCATGTCCCGCAATTCAGCCGCCGAGAAGGGCTTTGGGGACTGGTCCTTGTTTGGGGCGAGTATGACCTTCGTTTCCGGCTCCGAGCTGGCTTCTGACACCGGCATGCGCCCTGCGCACCCCGAGCAATGGGCCGGTGAGGGAGGTGTTGGCAGCCCATTGATCATGGCAATGGACATGGCCGGCAGGAGAGCAATATGACTGCTCAGTTGCACGAAAGCTTGATACTCGAGGGGGAACGGGTGTCCATGGCGTTTTGCCCCCCTATACCAGAGGATCACCCCAGAATAGTCCAGCTGACCGAAGAGGAGATGAAAGAACTGGATCTCCCTTACCTGCTTTTCTCCTCTGCCTGCTGGCGGGGTTATATCGGCCACTGGGAGATCAAGGATGGTCGCTTTTACCTTCGAAAAATAGCAGGCTGTTACAAGGTAATCGGAGATGAACCGATTTTCGCCGACTGGTTTAGCGGTATCATCAAGGTGCCGAAAGGCAAACTTCTTCATTACGTCCACATGGAATTCGAGTCTGTCTTTGAACAGGAACTTCACATAGCCATTGAGAAGGGCAAGGTCGTAAGCTCATGCGTGATCGACAACAGGATGAAGAAATTCGACCGATCTAAACCCTCGGGGAAAAATCTTCCCGGGCCCCGAAACCCCCGTGAGCATCACAAGGATGCGCGTCTCAATTCCACCGACGGACCTACAACAGCAAGGAAGGAAGACTTTTCCTGGAAATCCATGCTCCTGGCATTTGTCATTGCGACCATCATCAGTGTGGTTGCTGCGCGAGTGGCTGAGACGAAAGTGACTGGAAATATCATCTGGACCGTGATGTGGATATATCTCTCAATTGAGGCGTGGAAATACTGGAGATGGAAAGCCCTGTTACCCATTCCTCTTTCCATGTTCGCCTCCGGGGCCGTCATGTTGGCGGGCAACATTGAAAAGATGTCACCGACTTACATGGTGGTTCAAGCAATTCTGAACCTGGGTGGTCTGGTAGCCTTTTACATCCTCTTGAGAAAATCCAGGAAAAGGCAATTGCAGGAATTTTCTTCTGCGGGCCGATCCGGAGGTTTCCTGCGGCAGGATGACCGTTGCCAGGGAAGCTGCTGAGAGAAAATGAAATGCCGTTGACAACTCGGCCCTTTGGTGGCTTTAAGAAAACGGGCCGAATCAAAATCAAGCCTTGGAGAGCTTCCATGAAGAAGACAAAGTCGATTTTCAAGCCCAAAGAAGTTTCACTCATCGAGACCTGGTTCTCCCTGCCCGATCCGCTGGGCCGAGACTTGTCCCTGGAAGGGGGCACAAAGGTTCCACCACCATATGATGTCCGTCCCAACGAATGGCGGTACTGGAACGAGTGGTCTCTGAGTGCGGCCGTGGCCGAGATACTTCTGAACAGGATCCAGAAGCGTCTTCCGCAATGGGCGGTCATTTACCCTGATGGGAAAGTTCAGCTTGCAAATCCTCCGAAGCCCAAGGAGGAACGCCACGTTTACCTTTATCCGCAGCTGCTTCTTGAGATCGACTGGGGGGCATCCGGCCCGGGTTTTTCGTACCCTGAGATATACCACCTTACGCGAATACCCTTGTATGAAAGATTCGTGGTCACAAGCTGTGGGGATTCTCCGGGCGACGGTTTTTCAGGTTATGCATGGCATGCCATCGGCCACTTCCCTGTCACGGAAGACATACTTTCATCCTGCGGATCGATACTCATGAGATTCTGGAAGGAGATCTACAACCGTGACGGCTGTCAGGCGCCCTGGGGATACATATTTCAGACCGGGCTGGTGAGCAGGGAGCTGGCAATTCAGTGGCGGGATTCCGTGTTTCCTCCGGAAGAAGAATATGAAGAAGAGGAGGAGGAAGACTCTTGAGGGGTGAGGTCCGAGGTCCGGATCCTCGAGGCAGATCCCACCGGAGCGCCTGAAGGTCGAGCAGAGGGACTTGGTCGTTGCCCCACAGGGGGCAGCCCGGGAGCGCAACTCACTTGGCACCCCAGTCGGACAAGAGGTGCTTGATTCAAGAGGTGCGGCGTGCACGTGTACATTGTTTTTGCCCACCCAGCCAGGGATTCTTTCAACAGAAAGGTGCTTGAGGTTTTCACTCGGGGTCTTGGGGAAAGTGGGCACACGTACGAGATCGGCGATCTGTACGAGATGAATTTTATTTCCGAAATGGATGCCGAGCAGTACGAACGTGAAGTGGGGCTTGACCCCGAGGCACCTGTGCCGGCAGACGTCGGAATGGAACAGGCAAAGATCGACAGCGCGGATGTCCTGGCTTTCATATACCCCGTGTGGTGGAGTGACTGTCCTGCGAAGCTGAAGGGCTGGTTCGACAGAGTGCTCACATACGGATATGCCTACTTTTATGACAGCAAGGGAGAGCGCCACACAAGGATAAACATCAGGAAGGCGGTTGTTATCTGCTCGGCCGGACACACATTGGAACATCTGGAGAAGACCGGGATTGCGGAGAGCATGAAGCGGATCATGCTCCATGACAGGCTTCTCGGGGTGGGGGTCAAGGAGGCACACATGGAGATTCTTGGAGGGATGATGCCTGGAGAGGACAAGTATCTGCACGAGAATCTCCAGAAGGTCCATGACCTTGCCAGGAGCCTCTGAAGGAGTTGGATTGCTCTTTCCCCCCTGGATGAGCGAAAGAGGGCCATTGTGGAGCTGCTCTCCTGGAAGGCCGGGGCTGTGCAGATATGCGAAGTCTTCAGGGTGGGGCAGCAAGCCTTCTTGCTGCACCAGACACAAGCTAGCTGAGCTAAGGGCCAAGAACCTGGACCTCGAAGTGGAGCTTGCAGCGTGATGCAAGGGAGGTTTTTTTCATCAGAAAGAGTGCCTGGAGCTGCAGAAAACCAATGGTTCGGGTGTTCATACACAAGAAGGCCATGAAGATTCAATTGGAGGAGACCTGTGGCAAGGACCCGTATCACCCGGGGGGCAGACGATAGCCTGCGACCACCTGGTGACGATGCCAAGGAAGAGCATAAAGCCAGGATGATAGATCGCGCCCAGGGATGTCTGCTTGGCCAACTTGCGGGAGATTCCCTTGGGGCCCTGGTAGAATTTCGGAGTCCGGAGGACATCCGGCGGGAATACCCGGGAGGCGTCCGTGATCTTACAGATGGTGGCACCTGGAATACCATTGCGGGTCAGCCCACGGACGATTCCGAGATGGCCCTTTCCCTTGCCCGCATGCTGGCTGACCAAGGAAGATACGATCCCGAGGAAGCGAGGAAGGCGTACATTTTCTGGATGGACTCCGGGCCCTTTGATTGCGGCATGACAGTGGCCAGGGCTCTTCGGGGTCATCCCAGTGCGGACAGCCAGGCCAACGGCGCCATGATGCGGGTGAGCCCCTTGGGCATCTTCGGAGCCAACCATGAGCTGGAGTTGGTTGCCGAGTGGGCACAGCAGGATGCGGCGATCACTCATCCTCATCCGGTTTGCCGGGAGGCCAACGCACTGTTTACCATGGCCATCGCCGATGCGGTTCGTCAGGGTTGCGATGGCCCAAATCTGTACCAACAGATCCTGACCTGGGCGCAAGACATGGAGGTGCATGGAAGCATCCTGGAGGCGGTCCTGGGAGCCGCCGAGGCACCGCCTGCGGACTATGTCCGGCAACAGGGGTGGGTTCTGACCGCATTGCGCAACGCCCTGTGGCAGCTCCTTCATGCATCCAACCTGGAAGAGGCCATTGTGGATACCGTGATGCGAGGCGGGGACACTGACACCAATGCTGCCATCTGCGGCGCGCTGCTGGGCGCTGTATACGGCCGCAAAGCTGTCCCCGGCCGATGGGTCCAATCCCTTCTCCATTGCCGCCCTGCGGCGGGACAGCCTAACGTGCACAGACCCAGGCCCGAGTGTTTCTGGCCCGTGGATGCATTGGAGCTGGCGAGGCGACTTCTCAAATCCGGAGAGCTGCGATGAGCTTCCCAGGAGATGTCGTGGAGCTGGCGCCATTGTTGCTGTGGAACGCTGGTGTTACATCTGTCAGAAGCTATGCAGGAGCGAATCTGTTCTTATTTTGAGGAGGTTTCGCCAGTGGACATCCCACGGATATTCAACATCACCGAAAGCGCTCACCGCATCCACAACCCGTTCACACCCCAGAAGCTTTCCACTCTTGGCGCGGCATTGCGCCTGGAGCCGGGCACCCGTATCCTGGATCTGGGCAGCGGCTCAGGCGAGATGCTGTGCACCTGGGCACGTGATCACGGAATTACCGGCACCGGCATTGACCTTAGCCGATTGTTCACCGAGCAGGCAAGACGCCGCGCCCAGGAACTCGGCGTAGCTGATCGGGTCACCTTCATCCATGGAGATGCTGCCGGGTATGTTGCCGAAGAGAAGGTCGATGTGGCAGCCTGTGTCGGTGCCACGTGGATAGGCGGGGGAGTTGCCGGCACCATTGAACTTCTGGCGCAGAGCCTGCGTACCGGAGGGATCATCCTGATTGGTGAGCCCTACTGGAGGCGGCTGCCGCCCACACCGGATGTTGTCAAAGGGTGTCTTGCCCACCAGATCTCCGACTTTCTCCCCCTTCCAGAGCTTCTCGGGTCTTTCGGCCGCCTCGGCTACGACGTGGTGGAAATGGTTCTGGCTGACCAAGACGGCTGGGACAGATACGAGGCTGCTAAATGGCTCACCATGCGCCGGTGGCTTGAGGCAAATCCCGACGACGAGTTGGCGAAAGAAGTTCGAGATCTGCTCTCCTCGGAACCCGTGCGTCACGCCACCTACACGCGTGAATACCTGGGCTGGGGTGTGTTTGCGCTGATGCCGCGGTGATAAGGGACTTGCCGGGCGAATCGAAAAGTGGGTAAATACAAGCCAACTTTGACCCTTGCTCCCATAAGCTACTGTAATCATTGGGCTAGGTTTTGGCTTTCGTAGCCACAGGATATGTAACTAGTTGAGATTTGATGATTTTCTTCGGTATTGGTATCCTGCTGTCTAAAGTATCCGGCTCGTGTGCCATCGGACTGCGGTGGTGGCCACGGGTGACTCGCCGCCCAGGCCATAGCTCATGGCATTTTCCGCTAGGCATTCCATGGCCATAAGCACTCTTGGTAAGTGATTAGGTCGTGGTCAACCTGCAAAAGGTATCCCGTTTATGGCCAGCTTATTCCCCCAAGCTTGCTCGAGGGGCAGTGATCCCGCATCGTTTACCACGGGTGAATCTGAAAAAACAATGTCGTGATATGCCCTCATACAGATCCATATGCAAATGGGGTTTGATTTCCCATTGCCACCTAGATCTGACATGCCAAGGCTTTTTTACCCAAAACAGCTTTGAGCGAAAATGGGTAAGAAATTGATCTTACCCAGGGCATAGGGGGAAAAATAGGTTAGCAGACCCAATAAAATCAGTTAGTTAAAGCCACTTTGGTGCCAGGCACGAGTAAAAGCAGCACAGAGCACACAAAAGCAGCACGGAGCACACAAAAGCAGCACAGCAGCACAGGGCCAATAAAAGCAGCACAGAGCACAGAGCACACAAAGGCAGCACAGAGCACAGAGCGGACAAAAGCAGCACAGAGTACAGGGCAAGCTGAATCTGCCCTTTGCTTCAGGCTGTATGCCTTCTGCTTTGTGTTGTAAAAAGCAAAGTCAAGAAATACCATAGGGGCGCCGGATGAGGTTCTCTTGGGCTTGCTGTAGGTTCTTCTGGGCAAGTTTGGAAACCTTTGGCAAGGTTGGCCCAGCAAGGCATTTTTGGTGATGCCAAGATGGGTCGGAGTCAAGTGTGATCCAGAGGGGGCCCCCCACTAGCAGAGATGGGCTCCAAAGGGAGGTTGCCGCATGAAAAGAAAATTTAAAAAAGTATATCAGTTCAAGATCACCCTCCAGGGGATCAAGCCTCCGGTCTGGAGGAGAATTCAGGTTCCAGAGACCTACACCTTCTGGGATCTTCACGTTGCCATTCAGGACTCAATGGGTTGGTCAGACGAACATCTGCACGAATTCAGGATCGTTAACCCGTGCACAGGGGGAACCGAAAGCATAGGAATACCAGACGACGAAGGTTGGGGGCCACCTGTTGCCCCGGGCTGGAGGCGAAACATAGCCTTCTACTTTTCTGAAGCCAATCCCAAGGCCAAGTACATATACGATTTCGGGGACAACTGGTTGCACACGGTAAGGCTGGAGAAGGTCTTGGATCGGCAGCCAGGGGTCAAGTACCCTCTTTGCGTTGGAGGAAGAAGAGCTTGCCCGCCGGAGGACTGCGGGGGGGTGCCAGGATACGAGAGACTGCTGGAGATAGTAGCGGACCCTTCCCATGAGGAGTTCGAGACAATGAGTGAGTGGTTGGGGGACGATTTTGAACCCGAAGATTTCGACCCCCGAAGGATTATCTTCACCGATCCTAAAGAAAGGTGGAAGACACTATTCCAGAGGTTCTGAGGGGAATGGGGGGACAGGATCCAATTTTTCGCAAAGAATTTGGTTCTTTGGCGCCTGGTTGACCTAGTGCGGGACCAAAGAGAGGACCTCAGGTGAAGGTTTTCAAGAAGCTTCTTTCAGGGGCCGTGGACATGCACGTGCATTTCTCTCCGGACACCCTCCCCAGAAAGCTGGATGCTCTGGAGGTGGCCAGGGAGGCTGCCCAAGCGGGGATGGCTGCCTTGGTGCTCAAGAGTCACGCGTACAACACCGCGCCTCTGGCAGCAGTGGTGGAGAAGCTTGTGGGAGGTGTCAGGGTATTCGGCTCCATTGTGCTCAACAGGGCTGTTGGGGGAATCAACCCCGATGCGGTTCGTGCAGCCCTTTCTCTGGGGGCCAAGGTGATCTGGATGCCCACGGTTTCAGCCGCTAACCACCAGAAGGCCTTGAGGGGTTCGCCCCGCGCCGGGCATCTGGGCAGGCTCGGGGTGGAGACAACAGGATTGAGTATACTGGATCCAGAGGGAAAGGTTCTGCCGGAGGTGGTAGAGATCGTAAGGCTCATCAGGGATGCGCAAGCTGTGCTGGCATCAGGGCATCTGGCTCTGGTGGAAGTGAAATCCCTTGTGGAATGTGCTGCCCAAGAAGGGCTCAAAAGGCTCATCGTGACCCATCCGGAACTGGACATAACCTGGATTCCAGATCAGGACCAAAAAGAGCTTGCGGCCAAGGGGGCCTTGTTTGAGCGTTGCTGGTTTTCTTCAAGCCCTTCAGGTTTGGGGCAGGACCCCTCAATAATAGTCAATAGCATCAAGAGCGTAGGGGCAGAAAGTACAATCATCTCCTCTGACATGGGGCAGGTGGGAAACCCCAGTCCTGTGGAAGGCCTGGGCCTTTTCCTAAAGGAACTTCTGGATCGGGGTATAGGCCCGGAAGAAATAGAACTCATGAGCAAGCACACCCCCAAGAAGCTCCTGGGTCTGGACTAAAGAGGGATCTCAAGGCTCCCTAAGGCTTTTTTTCAATGGGCCTATTTTTCCGGCCACTTGTAGTCTATGAATTCCAAAAGCACTCCGTTTAGCTCCTTGGGGTGGATGAAAGCGAATTCGCAGTCCTCAAAGGGTCTTATGTTTGTGCCCTGGGAAGTGGGAACAAACGAGTAGCCCTTGGATTCCAGCTCTTGTAGGGCCTGCCTGGTCTTATCCACATTGAGGCTCAGTATCATGAGACCCTCGCCGTGGATTTCTATCCATCTGGCCACAGGGCCATCGGGGCTCGTGGATTCCATTAATTCCAGCCCCACATCTCCCAGCAGATATCTAGCCACGCGGATCTTCTCGGGCTCGTGCACATACATGTGATCTGGCCCGCTCTTGCCAAGGACCGGCTCCCAAGCCTTCATGGCCTGCTTTAGGTCCCTCACAGCTATGCATATGTGGTCTATCTTATTTACCTTCACGCCTTGACTCCCTCTTCCCAGAGAAGCTGCCACAAAAGAGCTAATTCACATCCCTTTGGGCTTGGCAAAGAGCTCCAGCCCCTCCTTTGGCAATTCCCGTTGTTATGAGAACCATCCCCAGTGATTAGCACAGAAGATCCGGTCAAACAAGCCTGGGGGCCTTTGCTTGACAAAATGAGCTGGAGCATCTGGACCCCCTCCAGAAGTATTTTCAAAGGCAGCTTGCATTGAGAGCCTGCCTGGGGGATATTGAAGAGAAGAAAAGGCCCAGCTTGTGGGAAACTTCACGCGGCCTTGTGATTGCTCAGACCAGGTCATTTACCCGATCCTGGTATTATGGGCTTCAGAGATGATTGGGGAGCAAGAACCCATGGCCCTGGCAGATAGAACCCTGGCCCGGTTCCTTGAGGATGTGGCCGGCATTTCCCCCACGGTCCCGGCGGGGGGATGTGTGGTGGGGATGGCTGGGGCTCTGGCCGCATCCCTGGGAAGGTTCGTCTCCGGTCTTAGCGCCAGGAAAGAAGATGAACCTCTCAAGCTGGAAAGATACCAGGCCATCAAAGCCAGGCTACGGGTGCTTCAAGACAGATGCCTTTGCCTCATGGACCAGGATCTGGAGGCCTGTGAGAGGCTTTTTCAGGCCAGGCTAAGCATAGCCAGGGGAAGGTCCCAAGGAGATCCCCAGCAGATTCAAAAGGCAGCCCATGAGTTAATGGAGCCACCCATGGGCCTTGTGCGCTGCGGCCTGGAGCTTCTGCGAATAACTTTGGAGCTCGTGCAGCGCGGAAATTCAGTGGCCAGAGCCGATGCAGGAGTGGCTGCAGAAATGGCCAATGCCTGTGCCAGAGGAGGCCTTTGGATAGCCAGGGCCAACCTGGAGATCCTGGACACAGGGCTCAGGAGGATCCACGCCGAGACTCTGGATCATCTGGAGATGGAGCTGGAGGCTCTCTATGGGAGGGTCTCTCAGGAGATGGTTAGGTGAAGCCATGAGCTGGCCTCTGAAGTTGGTCATTGCGAGCATATTAGCAGCTTCGGCCTTGGCCTGCCTCACGGCTCAGGGCCTATGCCAGGCCACGGCCCAGCAGAAAGGAACAAGCATGGCAGGCCCGGCTTTTCCAAAGCAGGTGGGTCAGTGGAAGCTGGAAGACCAAGAGGAGAGCTATGATCCCCAGACACTTTTTGATTACATGGACGGGGCTGCAGAGCTCTATCTGGCCTACAATTTCCGCTCCATGAAAATGGCCCGTTACAGCAAGGGGCAGGGGCCTCGCATAGTCCTGGAGCTTTACGAGATGGCCTCATCTGAGGATGCCTTCGGGATCTTCTCCTTCGAGCGGGAGGATCAGGAAGCCGGTGTGGGACAGGGTTCCGAAATGGGAGGGGGAATATTAAGGTTCTGGAAAGGCCGCTATTTTGCAAACATCTATGGAGAGGAAGAGGTCCCAAACGATGCGCTCCTGGGCTTGGGCAAAGCCCTGGCAGATCAAATCCAGGAAACAGGCAGGCCTCCCAAGCTCCTAGACCTTCTGCCTGAGCCTTCCCAGGGTCTGATTCCAGGATCCGTGCGCTTCTTTAGAAGTCATGTTTGTTTGAATCAGCGTTTCTTCATCGCCAACAAGAACATCCTGCATTTGAGTCTGGAAACCGAAGGGGTTCTGGCAGTGCTCTCGGGCCGTTGGGGAAAGGTAAACCTTGTGATTGTTCGTTATCCCACAGAAAAGAGGGCTTCAGAGGCACAGAAGAGCTTTGCTTCTGCGTACATGCCGGAGGCTGGTCCCGAGGGCATGCTGCGCACCGAGGACAACCGATGGACAGGTGCTGTGCGAAGGGGTGATATCTGGATCGGGGTTTTCGGGGCTGCAACTAAACAGGACTTGCAGCAGATCCTGGAGATGCTCCTGAGGGGAAAAAACTGAAGATGAGCCCTCTGATAACGAGAAGGGATTTTCTCAGAACAGGAGGACAAGTGGGCCTTGGTGCAGCCCTGGGGGCGGCTTGGGCCAGGGGTGTAGGGGCCTCTGAAGGTGCCCTGGTTGTGCTGGTGAGGGATCCAGAGGTGCTGGATCCCCATGGACGCATTCGAGCCGAGAGGCTGGGTTCCATGCTGGACCAAGGGGTGAAATTGCTCTTGGGCCGGGCAGATGTGACAGAGGCCTGGAGCGCTTTGGTCGGTTCCCAGGACGTGGTGGGAATCAAGAGCAATGTGTGGCATTACCTTCCCACACCAAGGGAGCTGGAAGAAGCCATAGTGGCCAGGCTCAGGGGTATTGGCGTGAGCCCGGAGAGAATCTCTGTGGATGACCGAGGAGTCAGGGCCAACCCAGTTTTCCAAAATAGCACGGCTCTGATCAACGTGAGGCCTTTGAGGACTCACTTCTGGTCGGGTATTGGGGGCTGCATCAAGAACTACATAATGTTTGTGCCCAACCCCTCCATGTACCATCCCGAGGGCTGTGCCCATCTGGGGGCGGTTTGGAAAGAGCCCATGGTCAAGGGCAAGACCAGATTGAACATACTTTGCGCCATAACCCCGCAATTCTATGGAAGAGGCCCCCATTTTTTTGACCGAAGGTACACGTGGCCCTATTGCGGCCTGATACTGAGTCTTGATCCGGTGGCAGCCGACTCGGTGGGGGCCAGGTTGCTCTCTGTGAAGCGCAGGGAGCACTTTGGGGAGGACAAACCCCTGGATGTGACGCCTCACCACATAGAGGTGGCCCATCATACCTATGGCCTGGGGGTGAGCGACCCTGCCAGGATACGATTGTTGAAGGTTGGCTGGACCGAGGCCTCCTTGATATGAACCAGAGCCGCCCCGGTCATTCCAAAAGCTCAGGGTGAGAAGGCCAAAATCCCGGCTCCCGTGCAGATGAAGGGGCTACTGCAAGGATCCTCAGGACCCGTGGCGGGCAAAAAGGTACTCCACGGTCCTGTTTAGCATAGCCGCTCCCTTCACCTCTGTTTCGAACAAGGGCACAAGGCTTCTGACCCTGTCTCCGAAGATCCTCCAGATCTCATCCATGTGTTCCTGCTGCATCTTGAGCCTGTTCTGCACGAATTCGGGGGCATCTGTTCCCACGAGCTCTTTCTGAATAAGGCCGTTTACCACAACTCCCCCAACAGGGATACCGAACTCGTGAAACCAGTTGATGAACCTGGTGATGACGGCTATGGGCAGGGCCTCGGGCAGTGTCACGAAGAAGAAGGCCGTGAGAGATTCATCCGTGAGGAGCTCCTTGGCCTTTCCCATGCGGTCCCTGAAGGTAAGCAGGTAATCCAGCAAAGGATCCTTTTCTTCCTTCTTGGAGAAAGAAAGCATTTCCCTCAGGGATCTGGCCTCCTGCCTGCTTCTTAGCATCTTTTCCACCCACATGGAATAAACCTTGGACATGCCCAAGAGCCTTCTGGCGTTGGCAGTGGGGGCCGTGTCGAATACGTAGAAGTCGTACTCGTCCTTGAACATGATCTCCATCATGTTCTCGAACATGGCCGACTCCTCAAAGGCTGGGTTCATGGTGGCAGACTCTATGAAGTCCTCGGCCTTGGTGGTGATGTCAGCGAACTTGAGAAACCAGTTTATCTTCTCTCTTATCTCCTGCTTGGAGCGTTCTATGGTGTCCTTGGTGTCTATCTCAAAGGCGTAACAATTCTGCTCGTCGCAAACCATGGCCACCTTGCCGAACACGTCCTTTTCCAAGAGATTGGAGAGGCTGTGTACGGGGTTGGTGGAGGCAAGAAGCGTCTTCTTGCCCTGCCTGGCCGCCCACAGGGCCGCGGCCCCTGCCATGACCGTCTTTCCCACCCCTCCTTTGCCGCCGAAGAAAACGTATTTGAGCCTGGGGTGTTCCTCCATGAAACGGTTCATGTCCTTGGTGATGCCGCCCACGTCCGTTCTCCTTCCTTTCTGGCCTTCAGAAATCCCCGAACATGACCCTGGCCATTCTCTCTATCATGGGAAGTCCGGTTACATCCCTTTCCATCTCGGGCACTGCGGCCAGGATCTGGTCTCCGAAGGTACTCTTGATGACCTTCAGATAGTGTTCCTGCATGGCCAGCCTGTTGCGAAGATAATCAGGAATCGCCTGATTCTTGAGTTCCTCGGGAATCAACCTGTTGATTATGTAACCGCTGAGGGGCACGTCGAACCTGGAGAAGAGCTCCGCGGCCTTCAAGGTGTCCTTGATGACCATCTCCTCAGGGGTGATCACGAAGAAAAAGGCGGTCATCTTCTTGTCCGTCAGGATCTTGGAGGACTTGTTGATTCTTTCCTTGATGTACAGAAGCTCATTTAGGATGGCGTCTTCATCCAGCTCCTTTTCCCTCTTGATCACTGCTGCTACCTGGTCGTACTCCCTCATCTGCTGTCGAAGCCCTGTGATCTTGCCGATCCAGGCATCGTACACAGAGGCCATGCTCAGGTAGTAAAGGGCATGACCCAAGGGCACCAGATCGTAAACATAGTAGTCGTATCCCCCTTGGACCACTATGTCCACCACCTGGTCGAATATGGCGCTTTCCTCCATGGCTGGCTCGGCTGCAGCCGCCTGGATATAGCTCTCTATCTCCTCCGGGATGCTGTCCATCCCATACATGTCCCTTATCTTTTGCCGGATTTCCTCCTGGTACTCCCTAACCCTCTTGTCAGCGTCTATTTCCTGTGCATAAAGATTGGGCATGATCTCCGTGGGTCCCTTGCCAAAGATGTCCTTCTGGAATATGTCCGTGAGAGAAGCCTGAGGATCCACCGAGAAGATAAGCACTCGGTGACCTTTCTTGGCCAGATAAAATGCCGTGGCAGCGGAGAAAGTGGTCTTGCCCAGGCCTCCCTTGCCCCCGAACATGATGTAGCGCCTGTCAGGATGTTGGTCGAAGATGGTGGCCAGAGAAATGGGAATCACCCCCTTTCCTGTGTCCGTAAATGGTCTTGTGCCCTTGGCCTGCTCTGTGTCATGCCAGAGCGTCTGTGAGGTCCTTCTCCCTGAGCATCCGCCTCTTCCAGGTGGATATTTGAGGCACCACATAAGGCAGTAGCCGCAGGGAGTAATATGGAGGCAGGATGGGGACCCCCAGCATGTCTCCCATGGTGATGAGGATGAAGAGGTGCTCCATGCTGGCCCTGGTCTTCAGGGCAAACCTGGCCGAATCGTGGGCAGCCACTCCGTAAACGAATTCCTTGACAGCCTGGAAGAAACCGCCTCGTTTCTTGCCCTTGTCTTGCTTTGCCATCCCAGATCCCCTCTTTCTGTTCCCTACTGGAGAAGTCCCTGTGTGGCCGGCCTCAGAGCAAACACACAGGGACCAGTTCCCCAGATTCTCTCAGGCCTTGGCAGCCGCAGGTTGTATCTTCATGGCCCTGTACCTTCCAAAGGCCTTAAGGCCCTCATAGGCCAGCACGAAAGATGCCAGAACAAGGAAAAAGCCTATGATGCCTATCACGGTGTTGCCTGCGGCAGCCTCGCCCTTGACCGCTCCCTTGAACACCTTGTCCAGCAGGTTGTACGAGGTGTAAAGGAGCGCCGCCACTGTGGTCACGAACATGAAAACAGTGGGCCACAGGCTCCAGGAGGCCGGCTTGCCCTCTGACATCAGCCAGGCGGTGATTATCATGAGCGCCATGGAGGCCATGAGCTGGTTGGCGCCTCCAAAGAGAATCCACAGATACTGCCACCATCCAGTCATGACCAAGAAGATGCCCAGCACGCTGGCTATGAAGGTCCCCACATGGGCGTTTCTGAATACCGGGCTTATGTCGCTCAAGAGCTCTGATGTGGCTATCCTCATGAACCTGATCACCAGCTGCATGATGGTGATGGCCAAAAATATCATCATGACGCTTCCATAAGATCGGCCCACATCTGCCGGCAGCCCCAATGCACCCAGAAACTTGGACACTCCTGCTGCAAACACCCCTCCGGGACCCTTGGCTATGGCCTCTGCATACTGTGCCGGGGCCGCATAAAGGGTGCCGGCGATGATCAGGGCAAACAGGGCCAGAAGCATCTCCACGAACATGACGCCTCCTCCAACGGGAAGGGCGTCCTGCTCGTTTTCGAGCTGTCTGGCAGTGCCCGAGCTGGACACCAGGCTATGCCATCCGGAGATTGCACCGCAGGCCACAGTCACAAACATGATGGGCCAGATGGGGCCAATCTTGATGGTGAAGGCCGAGTAAGCTGGAAGGGTGAAGTTGGGGTGGAGTATCACCACCCCTATGAGCCCAAAGAAGAGTCCCAGGAAGACCACATACGCTGCCACGTAGTTTATGGGAAGCGCAAAGCGCCAGATGGGAAGCACGGCCGCAAAGTAACAGAAAACAAATGCCGCTATGGCCCAGAGCCATCTTTCGTTGGCCAGGCCGGCGCCTATGATCTTGTCAGAGGGGGCCACGGTTCCGACCCATATCCCTATGAGGGCCAGGACCACGGTCACCACGGTGGTCAAGATGATATCCTTGCGCCACCTGTAGATCATTTGTCCAGCCAGGAGGCCCGCTCCTGTGAGGAAGAGCCAGGCCATGGGAGAACCCTTGAGACCTATGGCCGTGCTCACCACCACGTTTCCAAAGGCACCGGCTATGAGGAGCAGATAAAAATAGATGAAGGCCAAGAGAATCACCCTGGCCCTGGGAGAGATGAGCCTGTGGCTCAGGCCACCCATGGAGGCCCCATCCTTTCTCATGGCCACCATGGCGCTGGCGTAATCCTGCACCCAACCTATGAAGAGGGTTCCAAGCAGGATCCAGACCAGGGCAGGCAGCCAGCCCCACTGCAGGGCTATGATGGGACCCAGGATCGGGCCTGCTCCGGCTATGGACTTGAACTGGTAACCAAATAGGATGTTTCTGCTGGTGGGCATGAACTCCACGCCGTCCATGTACATCTTGGCCGGAGTCGCCTTGCGTGGGTCTGATTGAATGATCTTTCTGTCAATGTGCTTGGCGTAAAGGCGGTAACCGAAGTAGGCCACCGCGAGTCCCAAAACGAGAACGACCACCGAGTTCATTCCTCCACCTCCTTTGGGGTTTGGGGTGAAAAAGGAACCTAACATGAGGTGCACGGGGCCCTGTGATGGCCCCTTTGCAACCCAGCATCCAAAGGCTCTCTTTGGCTCTAGCGGTCATGTTCCGTGGGGAAAATCTCGTATGGATCAAAGGAATCCTATATCCAGGGTGTTTTGTATGTCAAGAAAAAACTTCTTTTTTGCCTGAGGAAGTGCTTGACTTGGAAGGCGCAAGGCTGTAAATCCTGGATGCTAATTCTGTGAGAGGAAAAGAGCATGCTTAGATTCGTTTTATTTGATATTGACCAGACCCTCATAGATGCCAAGGGGGCCGGAGCCAGGGCTTTGGCATGCGCCCTGCAGGAGCTCTTCGGTGAAAGGTGCAACATCCAGGGTCTTGAAATGGCCGGTAAAACAGATCTCCAGATAGTCAAAGAGGCCTTGGGGAAGGGGGGAGTGGATTGCGATGATGAATTGCTCCTGGCCGTCTCCAGGAGCTACATTCGCCACCTAAGGAGGGAGATGGCTTCCTGCAGGGGTCATCTCATGCCTGGTGTCAAGGAGCTGCTGCCCAGATTGAGGGAGGAAAAAAGGGTGCGCTTGGGACTCCTGACCGGGAACCTGGAGGAAGGGGCACGTCTCAAGCTTGGCCCCTTCGGCCTGAATGAGTTTTTCCCTGTGGGAGCCTTCGGGGGAGACAGCGAGGACAGAAATCAGCTCTTGCCAGTGGCAGTAAAGAGGCTTCAGGCTCTGGCCGGAGTCCTGGTTCCATTTCAGGAATGTATTGTCATAGGAGATACACCCAGGGATGTGGCCTGTGCCAAGGTGCATGGAAGCTCCTGCATAGGGGTTGCAACAGGACGCTTTTCGGTGCAAGCCTTGAGAAGCGCCGGGGCTGATCTGGCCCTGGAGGATCTGTCCAGAACAGAGGAAGTGTTGGCCTGGATTATGGGTCAGGACATGGGGGCACCGGGCAGGATCACAGCACAAAGAAACATGCCTGCTCAAGAAGAGCTTTGATCCAGCATCAAAGCTCTTTTACCGTGAGGTGAGCCATGGCTGGCGAAGAAGCATCCCTAAAAAGAGCCCTGCGCTACCGTTGGTTGATCTTCTGGATACTGGCCTTTGGTTACATCCTTGTTTATTTCCACCGCCTTTGTCCGGCAGTAGTGGCGGTGGACATGATGAGGGACTTGCAGACCAGCGGGGAGCTCCTGGGGCTTCTGGCATCAGCTTACTTCTATCCGTACGCGGTCATGCAAATGCCTGCAGGGCTGCTTTCGGATTCCTGGGGCCCCAGGAAGACCATCACGGTTTTTTTCTGTGTGGCCTTTGCTGGATCCATCATCCTGGGGCTTTCTCCATCCGTGGGGATGGCCGTGGTGGGGAGGGCCCTGGTGGGCCTTGGGGTCTCCATGCTCTTTGTGCCCACCCTGAAGATACTGGCTGAGTGGTTCCTGGTAAGGGAGTTTGCCACCATGACAGGGATTCTCATGGCCATGGGCGGCATAGGATCTCTTACTGCTGCAACCCCTTTGGCGCTCTTGAGCGGATGGCTGGGCTGGAGGCTATCCTTTGGTTTCGTTGGGGGACTTACACTTCTTCTGGCGGTGCTGGTTTGGTTTCTGGTGCGAGACCGTCCGTCTGAGTTTGGATGGAGCTCTCCCACAGAGGCGGAGAGGATAGAGTCAGGGGCGCCGCCCATAGGCCTTCTGGAGGGGGTCAAAAAGGTGCTTTCCCATCCACCTTTTTGGCCAGTAGCAGCCTGGTTCTTTTTCGATTGCGGGGTCTTCTTCTCCTTTGGTGGACTTTGGGGCGGACCGTACCTGGCACACGTGTACGGGTTGAGCAGGGATCAGGCCGGGCACATATTGTCCATGATGGCCATCGGCATGATAATAGGAAGTCCCCTTCTGAGCCATGTCTCGGACAAGTTGTTACGCGGGCGCAAGCCTGTGTTGGTGCTGTGCAGCCTGGCTCTAGTTGGGCTCACTGCTGCTCTGGCATTCTTTACGGGCACCATCCCCCTTTGGGGGCTGTACGGGCTTTGCCTGGGATTGGGCATATTCTCCAGCGCCATAGTGGTCATTGCCTTCACCACAGCCAAGGAGCTCTTTCCTGTTCAGATGGCCGGCACCTCCACGGGCCTCGTGAACCTGTTTCCCTTTGCCGGGGGAGCGGTCTTTCAGCCTGTGCTGGGCCATATCCTGGAAAAACATGGGAGAGTCTCAGGGGCTTTTCAGATGGCTGGGTACCAGGAGGCGTTTCTGGTGCTGTTCGGTTGCAGCCTGGCGGCCTTGGCCGCCAGCCTCTTGATGAAAGAGACTCTGCGCAGGACTTCTTCTGGCGGCTAGGTCTAAGAAATCCCATGTGCTACCATGGCCTGGTGCTCCAGGAGGGCCGCTTTTCCAAGAATTTCATCCAGGGCTTCCAGAAAAGAGACTCCGGTCCATAAAGATCAGGACCCTCGATGAGGCCGGGTCTTGGGCAAAAGGATCTGCAGGAGAAACAAGGATGAAAGGTGCTGAGGCGCACTTTACGGGTTATTTCCCAGGTCTTATAGGAAGGGTCGTGGAGTTGCACGCCAGGTACTATCATGAGGTGTGGGGGCTTGATCTGTCCTTCGAGATCCAGGTGGCCAGAGAGCTCTCGGAGTTCATGGGGGCCTTTGTGCCTGGCAGAGATGGATTTTGGGCAGCCAGATGCCAGGGAGAGTTTGCAGGCTTCATGGCCATAGATGGAAGCCTGAGCGGGAAAGAAGGGGCCAGGCTGCGATGGTTCATAGTAGAGCCTGCCTTCCAGGGACGGGGAGTGGGCGGTGCATTGCTGAGGGAGGGCATGAGATTCTGCCAGAAGGCCGGCCACAGAAGGGTCTTTCTCTGGACCTTTGAGGGCTTAGACACGGCAAGGAGGCTCTATGAGAGAGAAGGCTTCCGACTGGTTTTCCAGCATGAGGTAGTACAATGGGGTCGTGTGATAAAAGAGCAGAGGTTTCAGTGGGAGGCTCAATCCTAGCCTAGATTCTGGTTGGCCAGTGCAACAAGGTCCCCAAGCCTGGGGATTCCAGAAATCATGTTGTTGGGCTCCCTTTCTCCAGGGAAAAGCAGCAATCAACACTCGGGGAAGAAAGGCAGATTTACGGGTTGCAGATCTGGTTTGATTGGCCCGCATCACCCATGGCATGTTCACCAAGGGGGCCACAGCGCGGGAGAAGCTTGTGAGAAAGGAAGTAAAGCTCTTTCAGATAGGCCAGCCCACGGAGCGCTCATTTGGTTGGGGAGACGTTGTGGTCATGCTGGCGGTGGTGCTTGCGGCCTATGTGGGCATCAGGCTGGCCTTGGGAAGCCCCAAGGCAGTGGAAGGGCCAGAGATATCTCTTTCTCCCTGGGCGCTGCCGTGGTATGCCAGCCTTTCCATAGGACGCATGGCCGCGGCATACGCTCTTTCCATGATTTTTTCGCTCTTTTATGGATACCTGGCTGCCAGGAGAAGGGGAGCCGAGAGAGTAATGATCCCCCTTCTGGACATACTCCAGAGCATTCCACTGCTGTCATTCCTGCCGGTTGTGCTCTTGAGTTTCAGGGCGGTCTTTCCGGCTGGTGTGGCGGCGGAGCTGGCCTCCATAGTGCTCATTTTTACCAGCCAGGCCTGGAACCTTACCTTTGCCTGGTATCAGTCGCTTCTGACCATCCCCAGAGAGCTCAGGGAGGCCAGCAGGGTGCTGCGTATTTCACCTTGGATGAGGTTCAGGAAGCTGGAGCTGCCCTTTGCGGCCATAAGCCTCATCTGGAACAGCGTCATGAGCTGGTCTGGGGGCTGGTTTTTCCTCATGGCTGCAGAGATCTTCTCCCTGGGAGAAATGGATTTCAGGCTCCCCGGACTGGGGGCATATCTCCAGGAGGCTGCCCAGAGAGGAGACGTGGAGGCCATTTTCTGGGGCATGGGAACATTGATCCTGGTCATAGTGGCTCTGGATCAGGTGGTCTGGAGGCCCCTTCTGGCCTGGGCTGACAAGTTCAAGCTGGAGATGGTGGAGGCGGAGTCCCCTCCTGGCTCATGGTGTTATGATGCCCTTAGGAATTCGGCTCTGGCCAGATGGCTGGTAGAGAGGATCTGGCAGCCCTGGTTGGTCAAAACAGACGAATTCCTAAATGGCCTTTTCCCCTTCAGGGATGAACAAAGAGAAGACAGGCACGGAGCCGGAAGGCTACGCTTGTTGCTCTGGAGCCTGGCCACAGGCTTGATGCTGCTTGGGGTCTTCAAGGCCGGCCACATGATGGCGGGTCTGAGCATTGCCCAGTGGACCCAGATAGGAATCAGTCTGGCCGCCACCCTTGTTAGGGTCAT
The DNA here is from genome assembly GCA_037481695.1 of bacterium. Taxonomy (NCBI): domain Bacteria; species bacterium. The sequence goes on from JBBFLE010000007.1 coordinate 102,037, forward strand.
GGCAGCCCTGGCCATTGCCCTGTCCTGGACTCTTCCTGTGGGGGTGGCCATTGGGACCAATCCCAGACTGGCCGCTTTCCTGCAGCCATTGGTGCAGATAGCCGCATCGGTGCCGGCCACTGCTCTTTTCCCCATAGTTGTGCTGATTCTTTACAGGCTCCCAGGGGGTATGGACATGGCTGCAGTACTGCTGATGCTCATGGGCACCCAGTGGTATTTGCTTTTCAACGTGATTGCAGGAGCCATGGCCATCCCGCAGGATCTTAAATACACAGCCACTTTGCTGCACCTGGGTGTCTTGGCAAGATGGCGAAGGCTCATACTTCCCACTCTTTTCCCGTACATCATAACAGGGGCCATGGTGGCCAGCGGAGGGGCCTGGAACGCCAGCATAGTGGCCGAGTATGCTCATTTTGGAGGGGAGACCAGACATACCCTGGGAATCGGCTCCCTCATAGCCCAAGCCACTGCCGAGGCCGACTATCCCCTTCTACTGGCAGGGACCCTTTCCATGGTATGCCTTGTGGTGCTGATCAACAGGCTCGTTTGGAGGCGGCTTTACCAGCGAGCAGAGGAACTTTACAGATTGGAGTGAATCATGGCAGGCAGCAACGCTCTGTTGGAGCTTCAGAACATTCGACAGGTCTATGGAACCGGCCCCCGGGCTTTCACAGCAGTGGAGGACGTGAGCTTTGCAGTGCAAGAGGGGGAATTCGTGGCCTTGTTGGGACCTTCCGGGTGCGGCAAGAGCACATTGCTGAGGATCATAGCCGGGCTTCAGAAGCCCACATCAGGCAAGGTCCTTTACTGCGGAAAGCCTCTTCAAGGAGTCAATCCCTATGCCTCCATAGTCTTCCAGACATTCGCCCTGTTTCCCTGGCTCACGGTTCAGGAAAACGTGGAGGTGGCTCTTCAGGCCAGAGGAGTGCCGGCCAAGCTCAGGGCAGCCAGAGCCCTGGATCTTCTGGACCGAGTGGGTCTGGATGGTTTCGAGACCGCCTATCCCAGGGAGCTTTCGGCAGGAATGCGTCAAAAAGTTGGTTTTGCCAGGGCCATGGCCGTGGAACCAGAACTGTTGTGCCTGGATGAACCATTTTCCAATTTAGACGTGCTCTCGGCCGATGCACTGCGGGGTGAGCTCCTGGAACTGTGGCTGAGTGGACACATTCCCACAAAGGCAATGCTCATGGTCACCCACGACATAGAGGAAGCTGTCTTCATGGCAGGCCGTGTGATTCTCATGGAGAAGAGCCCGGGCAGGGTCATAACCGATATTCCCATCTCTCTGGTGCACCCCAGGGCCAAAAAGGAGCCTAAGTTCCTGGAAATAGTGGACAGAATCTATGCCATACTGGCTGGCCAAACACAGCCAGAGCACGTGGAGCTGGGAACTGCTCCGGGTGAACCAGGCCGCACAAGGGCTCTGCCTCACATCACCATAAATGACTTGACAGGCCTTCTGGAGTACCTGAGTGACTTGCCAGGCAACCGGGCTGATCTTTACCAGTTGGCCCAGGATCTGAAGGTCAATTCGGATCAGCTTCTTAGTCTTACAGAGGCATCGGAGCTCCTGGGCTTTGCCACCGTGGCTCAAGGGGACATCATGCTCACGGCCCTGGGGGAGACCTTTGCAGAGGCCAGCATCCTGGCCCGCAAGGAGATCTTTGCCACCCGCATCCGAAGGTTGCCCATTTTCAGGTGGCTCATAACCATGCTCAAGAAGGCAGACAAACAACAACTCAAGTGGGAGGTGGTCCAAACAGCCCTGGAATTGGAATTCCCGGAGGAAGAGGCTTACCGCCAGCTAGATACGGCAGTGGACTGGGGTCGGTATGCTGAGATCCTTTCTTACGAAGATGCAAGTGAGGTCATTTACCTGGAGCCTGGGGTAGCTGTCTCCTCCAAGATCGCCTGACCCACGTGCTGCAGAAAAAGCCGAGGACTGAGGCTTTGATTTAAGGCTGTGGCTATCCAACCTCATCATTGCTCCAAGATACCAACATATTTCTTTTTGGGCCCTCAAAGTTGATGATCAGTCAAGAATACCGGCTAGGGCCTGGGCCACAAGGCCCGCCCCATGGAGCAATTCCTCGTCTTTCATCCACCCCGCCACCAGTTGTAAGGCCATGGGAAGGCCCTGTGGATTGGTGCCTGCCGGAAGGGCCAAGGCCGGAAGCCCGGCGTGAGTCCAAGGCAGATTCATGATGGATTCCCCAGTGCTGTGGATGCCCAAGGGTGGCGGTCCTACTGTGGCAGGGCTTATCCAGAGGCTTATGCCCTTCTCCTCCATTATCTGGTCCAGGGCATCTCTCAGCCTCAGACGGCTTTCCCTGTAGACGTCCATTTCCCTCTGGCTTACCGTCATTCCCCTTTCGATGAGGGCCCTGGTCTCTGGGCGATAAAGGTCTCTGAACCTGCCAAACCATTGGGAATGCACCATGGCTGCCTCAGCTGCCATGAGGCGGTTGTGCCGAAGGGCCAGCTCCTCGAAGTTCTCCATGACCCTGATCCAAGTGACCTGGAAACCTGCTGCCTGCAGTTTCTTCAAGGCCCCCTTGAAATGGGAGAGGGATTCCTGGCCGGCTCTCTGAAGGTAGGGTCCCTCCGGGACTCCCAGAGCCTGGAGCTCCACCGTGCGTGGTTCTCGCCACTGGGGCAACAAGAGGGAGCACACCAGAAGCATGCCTTCCAGGTCGCGGGTGAAAAGTCCCATGTGATCCAGGGAGGGAGACAGGGGGATGGTACCCTGTGTGGAAAGTCTTCCGAAACTGGGCTTGAAACCCACTATTCCACAATATGCTGCCGGGCGCAGCGTGGAACCCACCGTCTGGGTTCCCAAGGCAAGGGGACAAAGACCGCATGCCACCGCAGCAGCCGAACCACTGCTGGAGCCTCCGGGGGTCCTGTCCAGGTCGTGGGGGTTGCGAGTGGGAGCAGGAGCCAGGTATGCAAATTCTGCTGTGTGGGTCTTGCCCATGGGGATGGCTCCCAGCTCCCTCAGCCTGCCCAATAGGGGGCCCTCATCTCCCCCCAGGACCTCCTGGGGGATGAGACTGCCTGCCCTGGTGGGAAACCCCCTCACATGGATAATGTCCTTTACTCCCACGGGCACAGCATACAAGGCAGGCCTGCCTTTGGATTCGGGAAAGCTCTCTTGGAGCTTCACCATATCCCTTGCCAGCCTTCCCAAGATTTCTTCTTCTTGGGGCACGAAAGCCTGGACCAGAGGCTCAAGGGATTGGAATCTCCTTTGGAGAAGCTCCAGGTAGTGCAATGGGTGGAGGTCTCCCCTGGCCATGGCTGCTGCCAGCTCAGCCAGTCCTTCCATGGGTGTCTTGGGAATCACGTTCTTCATGAGCAGGCCTCTTTAGCTCAGGTGCATGGATTTTGGTCCTGCCCCCGGGCCGTGTCAAGAAGCAGGCGGCTAGGGCAATGGTTTGTGCCTCAGGATGCCACTGAATCCTCTTGCTTCTTGTTGACGGATGAGACTTGGGAGTCTATAAGAGAATCCAAACCCATTGCCCAAGGGGGGAATTGCATGTGCCAGCGCATCATCATAGACACCGACCCAGGGGTTGATGACGCTTTGGCCCTGATCCTGGCCTTAAGATCTGCCGAGGTGAGGCTCGAGGCCATCACCACCGTGGGTGGCAACGTGGGCCTGGAACAGACCACTAGGAACGCCCTGAGGGTGTTGAAAATCCTGGAGCCGAACCCAAGGCCCGTGGTGGCAATGGGTGGTTCTCCCCCTAACCCAAGAGGAACTCCCAGGGCAGTTTCCGTGCATGGAAAAGACGGGTTGGGGGAGTTGGACAGTTTCCTGAACCCGGATGGATCTGCTGTGTATCCAGAGGTAGTGATCCCAGGGGACTTGCCTTGTGCAGAAGATGTGGTCGTGGATCTCCTAGAGAGGTACCCAGGGGAAATCCTCATGATCACATTGGGGCCCCTGACAAATCTCGCACGGCTTCTTGAGATAGCCCCTGAAAAAGCCAGGAGACTCCAAGGGATCATAGTCATGGGGGGATCTGTGGCCAGTCCCGGAAACGTGACTCCTGTTGCGGAGTTCAACATTTACTCTGATCCCGAAGCGGCCCAAAAGGTCTTCTCATGTGGGCTTCCTGTGAGCCTTGTTGGCCTTGATGTGACCAGGCGGGTGAGGCTCAGCAGAGAAGACCTGGCCAGACTTCCCGGGCAGGACAAGGACCCTGTGGCAAGGTTTCTGCGGGATTCAACCAAGAAGGCCATTGATTTCATGGAGCAAAGAGAGGGGAGCGCATCCATGGCCCTTCACGATCCCCTGGCCGTGGCAGCGGCCATTCGACCGGAGATCCTGGAGATGGTCGGGCTCCATGTGGAGGTGGAAACCCGCGGAAACATAACTTATGGAATGACCGTGGCAGACAGAAGGCCCATCAAGGACAGATTCAAAAGAGCCCCCAATGTGCAGGTGGCCCTGGATGTGGATGCCAACAAATTCATGGCGCTTTTCAAGGAGAGGTTATGTCCAGGGTGGTAGTCATAGGCTCTGCCAACGTGGATTTAACAGTGAGGCTCCCCAGGCTTCCCAAGGAAGGCGAGACCGTCTCTGGAGGGGAGCTGTACAAGTGTTTCGGGGGCAAGGGAGCCAACCAGGCAGTGGCTGCCCTGAGGGCAGGCGCTGAGGTGAGGTTTTTGGCCAAGCTGGGCAAAGATGCCACGGGCCGTGAACTCAGGGCTCATCTGGAAGGGATGGGCCTGCCAGGCCGATATCTGTTGGCTCATGAGGGTGCGGCCACTGGCACAGCCTTGATCCTGGTGGACAGAGAAGGCAAGAATCTCATAGGAGTAGCACCTGGGGCCAACCGGAGCCTCAGCGGGGAAGAAGTCCTGTTCTTTGAAGAGCTGTTCCATTGGGGCAAGCTGCTTTTGTGTCAGCTGGAGATTCCCATGGGAGCAGTAAAGGTGGCCTTGAGAATGGCCAAGCAAAATGGGATGATTACCTTGCTCAACCCAGCTCCATTCAATGATCTGTCAGAAGAAACATTGCAGATGGTGGATGTGATCACTCCCAACCAAGGGGAGGCCACGGCCCTGACGGGCTGCCAAGATGCAGAGGCAGCGGCCAGAAAGCTCTCCAGGATGGGGCCCTCTTTGGTGATATTGACTCTCGGGCAAAGAGGGGTGCTTTGTTTCAGGGAGGGTGAGGCCATTTTTTTCCCATCCCATGAGGTCAAGGCCGTGGATACCACTGGTTGCGGAGATGCCTTCAACGGAGCACTGGCCTGCGCCTTGGCAGAAGGAAAGGGTGTGGATGAGGCAGTGCGCTTTGCTGTTGCGGCAGGGGCACTGGCCGCAACCGTCAAGGGGGCTCAGGATTCCATGCCCTCCAGGGAGAAAATAATTCGCTTGATGAAGGAAAGGCCAGTATGAGACTGGAGGGTTTTGCTTTTGACGCTTTACTGTAGAGAGGTTATGGATTAGTCTGAATCGAGCCTCCAGGGCCCGAGAGTTTTTCTCAAGCCCGCTCCCTGGTGGGAGCCATTGCCCCGGTCAGGAGAATACTGCCATGAAAGTTCTTTTGGTCTATCCCAGGTATCCAGACACCTTCTGGAGCTTCCGTTATGCCCTTAAATTCATCTCCCGCAAGGCGGCCTTTCCTCCCTTGGGTCTCATCACAGTGGCCTCCTTGATGCCTGAGACCTGGGAGAAGAAATTGGTGGATCTCAATGTGAGGAAGCTCAAAGAAGAGGATTTGGATGGGGTGGATTACGTTTTCCTCAGTGCCATGCTGGTGCAGCAGCAAAGCGTCAGAGAGGTGGTGGATTTGTGCCATTCCAAGGGCGTGCCCGTGGTGGCCGGAGGGCCCCTTTTCATGGTTTCCCAGGAGGGCGAGTTCTCGGACGTGGATCACCTGGTGCTGGGGGAGGCAGAGGTGACCTTTCCCATGTTCCTGAAGGATCTGGAGGCCGGCAAGCTCAAGAAGGTGTACAGCTCCCATGAGAGACCTGATCTGAGCATTACTCCGCTTCCCTCCTGGGATTTGATCTCTTTCAAGGACTATGCCACCATGCCCGTGCAATATTCCCGTGGCTGCCCCTTCAACTGCGACTTCTGTGACATAATAATCATGAACGGCCGGATTCCACGCACCAAAAGCGACGATCAGATGCTCAAGGAACTGGAGGCCCTGTACCAAAGGGGCTGGCGGGGAGCGGTCTTCATAGTTGACGATAACTTCATCGGACACAAAAACAAGGTCAAGCAGCTACTTCCCAAGGTGATAGAGTGGAACCGCAAGAGGAGATATCCATTCAATTTCATAACAGAGGCCTCTCTGAATCTGGCAGATGATGAAGAGCTGCTTCGCCTGATGGCCCAGGCCAATTTTTCCCAGGTCTTCCTGGGTTTGGAAACCCCCAATGAAAATAGCCTGAACGAGTGCAACAAGCTGCAGAACACCCAGAGGGATCTTGTAGGATCGGTCAAGAGGATTCAGCGCGCCGGGATCGAGGTGTTGGGTGGGTTCATAGTGGGGTTTGACAGCGATCCCCCCAACATCTTTGAACAACAGATCCAGTTCATTCACAGGATCGGAGTGGTGACAGCCATGGTGGGGGTGCTGCAGGCAGTGCCAGGCACTAAACTCTACCAGAAGCTCAAGGAGCAAGGTAGGCTCCTGATGAATCCATCAGGCAACCATACTGACGGGAAGCTGAACTTTATTCCCAAGATGGACACCAAGGCGCTCTTGGAAGGCTACAGGAGAATCATAGACACCATTTATTCTCCTCGAAACTATTATGAGAGGGTGCTGACCTTTCTCAAGGAGTACAAGCCTTGTTCCAAAGGAAGAAGGATTCACCTGCGGGATCTCAAGGCCTTCATTAAATCCCTTTTCGTGCTTGGTCTGCTGGAAGAGGAAAGGCGTTACTACTGGAGGCTTCTCACCAAGGCTTTCCTGAAATACAGAAAGGCCTTTCCCGAGGCGGTGGCAGCCACCATTTACGGATATCACTTCCGCAAGGTACTGAGAGCCCAGGCAGCCCAGGAGCCAAGAACCTGAGAAGAGCCTAGTGCAGAAACAATTGATGCTCTCTTAAGCAATATTGGACAGGGGGCAGGAGTTGAATTTTTTTTTGTTGTCCAGGCCGTCCCGGGTGAAGTGGCAAGCTGCGAATCTCTGGACAGGCCTTGTGATGCTTTGGCTTGTAATCCTTGTTGTCTTGCCTGAGAGGGAGGTCCTGGGGGCAGATATGGCCTCAGGAGGAGTCGGACCCTCCAAGTGGAGCACTCACAAGAGCGGCAATACTTGGTGGCTTCTGACCCCAGAGGGAAAACGTTTTTTTTCCATTGGGGTCAACGTTGTCACAGGTGGTTCTGATGAGCGCCATTTCAGGGGCAGGATTTGGTACAGTTGGGCCGGTTTTTACCCCAGTTTCGAAATGTGGCTTCTGGGAACCAGGGTGAGGCTAAGGGAGTGGGGTTTCAATACCGCAGGAGGCTGGTCTTTGCATCCCCAAGAGCTCAGGCTTCCCACCACCATCGAGTTGGACCTGGGGAGGCTGGCCAGATTCCACTGGTTCGATCCCTTTGATCCAGGCACACAGGAGCGAATAAGGAAAATGGCCCGGGAGCTGGTGGCTCCGTACAAGGGGAATCCTTATCGCATAGGATACTTCTCGGACAACGAGGTGGGCTGGTGGAACGGACCTCTTTTTGTTTACTACATACAGAAGCCCGCTTCCAACAAGACCAAGAGGAAACTGGTGGAACTGCTCAAGGAACATTACCAAGGAAACTGGAGCCTGTTCCTAAAGGATTTCCAGGTTCCTGTGGGAGTGGATTCCTTCGAGGATCTGGCCAGAACAGGAGGCACGGATGTGCTCATGCGGCCGGGTGGAAACGGGATTCAGGTGGTAAGGCGCTGGAGCGGGATCATCTCTTCCCTTTACTACCAGTTGGTCTGGGAGGCATTGAAAGAAGCTGATCCGGAAGCCTTGGTCCTGGGAGATAGGCTGCCCATCTATTATGATCCTCAAGCGGTGAGGGCAATGGTTCCCCATGTGGATGTCATCTCGGTCAATTATAACGTGGACAGTCCGGATGGTTGGCTGGCTCCCTACTTTTTTGATGGGCTTGCGGATCTGGCCCCCTCCCGGCCTATCCTGATTTCCGAATGGTTCTTTGCTTCCAAGGAAAACCGAACTGGGAATCGCAATCTGGGCCATCTCATGACCGTTGAGACCCAAAAGCAAAGGGCAATCGGAGCCAGAGAGGCTGCCAAGGCCTTTGCCAGCCTGCCACAGGTGGTGGGAATCCACTGGTTCCAGTATTGGGATCACCCCAAGGGTGGACGTCTGGACGGGGAAGATTACAACTTCGGTCTCGTGGATATTGATGACAGGCCTTATGAGGAGCTGGTGGAAGAGTTCAGGAAGGTGAACCCTTCCTTGGAGAAGATCCACGCCTGCTCCGGATTCCGCCAAAGGACTCGTCCTGATTCGGGAACCATAAGAATTCCCATGGCCCGGATCAATGTACGGGACAAACACCTGGGGGACTGGCCCAAGCCAGAGGCCTTGCTGCCCAAGCTCAAGGCTTCTTTTCCCGAAATACCCTTCGGAGAGTTTTACATGGCCTGGGACCACCAGGCCCTTTACCTGGCCATGATAGCCATGGATTATCAGGACCCAGAGCTGCTTGCCTTCGAGGGGGAATTCCCGCCGGGGGAAGCCTTCAGGGTGTATTGGGGTCTCAAAGTAGGGGCCTCAGCGCGCAGATTCCAGATACTCGTGGTGCCGCCTCCCCGGGAAGAGGACTTGGGTGGGGACACTTACCGCATGAATGTAAAGTTTTGCAGGTGGGATGAGAGCCAGGAGTGTTCTTGGGTGCCGGGGGCTGTGGCTACTTATTTTGGATCCGACCAGCCCAGGATAGTGGTGGAGCTTTCCCTACCCTGGGAGGCGCTGGGCCAGAACGGACCGCCCAGTGGCCAGGCTTTAAGTACAGAGCTGGCTGTTAGCGGTTTTTACCGAGCAAGATGGATGTCTTTGAGCGGACTTGGCCCCGAGCAGGCAATGGAGAACCCGGATGCATGGACAAAGGTGGAACTGATACGTTATGGTGAAAAAGGAAAGGCACCATTGCAGGTCTCGGCTGGAGAGGTCATTCCAAGACATGTTAAGGCTTTGACCCCTTAGCTCCTTTGAGTTCCTGGGTCGATGGGCTCAGGGCCTTGGGTGGCGTGCATAAAAGGTCCTATGGAACATGCTCTCATCATTTACTCTGGTGGGTGGTGGGAGCCAGAATCAGAGAGGAGAGAGACATGGAGGCCATCTCAGAAGCCATGATGGAGGAGACCTGGATGGAGATGGGCGGGCTTGAGCCCGAAGAGGCACAGGGCCAGGTCCAGGAAGTCTGGAAAAGACAGCCTGAACTCATGCAATTTCTGATGGAGCTGACCGAGGACATCAGCCAGGAAGCCTCTGAGCTGGCGTTCTATATCTTCTTCGTGGTGGTGCGAGTGTTTGAAAAAGCTTACGGAGAAGAGCTTCATGAGGTGATGGCAGAACAGATAGTGGAGAGCTTCGAGGCCAACCAGGATCTCATAGAGAGGCTGGCAGGGCTCAATGAGCCGATCCTGGAAAAGATTTGGGAAACGACTCTCTTGCAACAGCCTTATGTGCTGAAATATGTAGTGGAGGCTTTAATGGAGGCCTCTCAAAGCCAGGAGGATCCCGTAGAGCTCTCGGAGCAGGAGTTTGGGTATCTGTTTTTGGTCTTGAAAACAATAATAGATGCCCTCCACAAGGCCTCGGCCGGCAAGTAAGAAAAGCTTAATCTTGATTTTTAACCAAGGAAGTGGAGCTTTGATCCAGTGGGCCCAGGTTCCTCCAGGGCCCTTTTCATGTTTGCTCATGAAAAGCCTTTTCACGGGTCAAGGAGAAAAAGCCTGCTACTGGGTCTGTTTCTAAAATCTGGGTCTGGGCATAAAGGGCTTTTGGGGTATTCAATGGCTTTACTAGGTGCACATGTGTCCATATCAGGTGGGCTTTCCAAGGCTTTCCAGCGCCTGGAGAGGCTAAATGGAAAGGCCATGCAGATATTCCTTTTCAATCAGAGGCAATGGAGTTTGCCTGCTCTCTCAGAGAAAAGCCTGGAGGATTTTAGACAGGCATGGGAAAAAGCGGGTCATATACCGGTGGCTGTCCATGACAGGTATCTGGTGAACCTGGCCTCCTGGGAGCAGGGCCTCTGGAGGAGGTCCATCAAGGCCCTGGTCTTGGAAATCCAGATGGCCCAGGCCCTGGGGATTGAGTTTCTGGTAGCCCATCCGGGATTCCACGTGGGCAAAGGTGTGGAGGCCGGTCTGAGGAGGTTCGTGAAGGGCCTGGATGCGGCCCTGGAGGAGGCTGATCCAGGCCAGGTACAGGTGCTCATAGAGACAACATCTGGACAGGGAAGCTCCCTCGGCTCTACTTTCGAGGAAATAGCCTGGATACTGGCCAGATCCAGATATGGGTCCAGGCTGGGTGTCTGCTTCGATACCTGCCACGTGTTCGCCTCGGGGTGGGATCTCAGAGATGAGGAGAGCTATGCTGCCACCATGGAGGCCTTCCAAGGCACGGTGGGCCTTGAGCGCATAGCCTGGTTCCATTTGAATGACTCGGCAGCCCCCCTGGGCTCAAGGCTTGACAGGCATGCCCACATAGGTCTTGGGCACATAGGGCTCGAAGGCTTCAGGGCCTTGCTTGGAGATGCCAGGTTCCGGAATCATCCCATGGTGATTGAGACCCCCAAGGGCAAAGACCTCCAGGAGGACCAGATGAACCTGACCACACTGCGCTCTTTTCTCAGCGCATGAACGCCCCTGGCAGAAAAAGGGCTATTTGCGGAAAAGCGAAAAGCAGTGCAGCGCAGACCAGCAGGCTCAACAGAAAAGGCAGAACTCCGCTATAGATAACAGAAAAGGGAGCCTTGGTTATGGCCTTTACCACAAACACATTTATGGCCACAGGAGGAATAACCACCCCTATCATGACGGTTATGGCTATGATCATTCCAAACCATATGGGATCGTAGCCCAGCTTAACTATGACAGGATAAAATATGGGTGTGGCCAGGACCATGAAGGCCAGATCGTCTATGAATGACCCCCCCAGTAGATAAATAACTCCTATGAGCACCATGATGAGATTGGGATGAAGGGGCAGAGTCACTATCCAGTCTGCCGCGTACATGGGGATCCTGGTGACAGCCAGAAAATGGCCCAGGATGGTGGAGCCGGCTATCAACACCAGAACCATGCAGGCGGTCCTCAAGGATTCGGTAACGGATTTCATGAAACCCCTGAAACCCATGTCTTTGCGGCTCACGGCGTAAAGGAGAACCGCAAATGATCCCACACTGCCGGCCTCGGTGGGGGTGAAAAAGCCCTTCATCAAACCGCCTATGACCAGAAGAAAAATGCCTACTATCCAAGCCACCTCAGGAATGGCTCTGGCTCTCTGCCCCCAGGTGGAGCGTTCTCCGGGAGGCCCTAACCTTGGGTTGATCCTGCACCAGCCAAAGATTATCAGCAGGAAAAAAAAGGCCACCAAGAGTCCCGGCAGGATCCCTGCCAAGAAAAGCTTGCCTATGGACTGCTCGGTTATGATGCCAAAGACTATCAGGGTCACACTGGGCGGGATCAGTATGCCCAGCGTGCCCACCGTGGCCACTATGCCCGTGGAGAGTTTTCTATCGTAGTTGTACCTGTCCATCTCAGGCACTGCCACGCTGGCAAATGTGGCGGCAGTGGCAGGCGAGGAACCGCAGATGGCCTTAAATACCGTGGCTCCCACCACGGTGGCCATGGCAAGACCCCCAGGGATGTGTCCCACGAACCTGTACGCGGCCTCATAGAGTCTCTTGGCTATGCCTGCATTGAAGGCTATCTGCCCCATGAGGACAAAAAGAGGGATCACAGTAAAACCATAGGAGGAAAAAACATCGAAAACATCTTTGGCCAATAAATTCAGGGCTGCCCCTGTGGACCTTATGCAGGCAAAGCCGATCACCCCTACCAGGGCCATGGCAAAGCCAAGTTCTATGCCTGTCAGGAAAAGCATTAGCACGGCGACCAGGCCCAAGACGCCTATGGTCACATCACTCATATTTCCCCCCGAAAATGCTCACAACGTGACAGACCAAGACCAGACACTGGAGAAAACAGACCACCCCCAAGCCGTAAGCCACTGGGTAAAAGGGAAGCTGGAGGGTTGCAGAAACCTCCCCTGTGCGCTGGTAGTCCATGGCTATACGGATGAGGTTCCAGCCCAGGGCTGCGAAAAGGGCTATGGAAAGGACCCTGGTGAGAAGGTTCATGAGATTTCTTGCGGCCCTGGGCAGCTTCTCCAGGAAGAAGTCCACATAGATCTGGGCACGGTCCCAGGAGGTCAAGGGCACTGCGAAGCCTATGACCACTGCTCCGGCAAAACCTACCAGCTCGTACGTGCCTACTATGGGTTTTCTGAAAAAACGAAGAATCACATCCAGGACCGTGAGAAACATGATGAAGCTGAGGCTCACTCCAGCCAACAGGTTGGTGAAACGACTCAGATCTCGGACTGTCTTGGCGAATCCTCCCACGACACCTCTCCGATTTGTTTTGTTCGCATGGAGTTCCTTGGGTGCGGGGCCCCTTTCTGCCGAGGGGAAAGGAGCCCCGGGTGCATCTTACTGGAGCTTCTTGAGCTCCTCCAGGCAGAACTTCAAGGCTTCCTCTCCTGGGAGTCCCTTTTCTTTCATGGACTTGACGTAGTCATCGAAGACTGACCTGACTGCCTTGACCCACTTATCATCCTCCTCCTTGGAGAGCTGGATCACCTGGTTGCCCAGCTTCTTGGTGAACTCCATGCCAGATTTATCTATCTCATCCCAGCTCCTGCCTGTCTTTTCTATCCATTCCTCATTGACCTGCTCGATGGTCTTCTGGATGTCTGGTGGCAGGGAGTTCCACCTATCCTTGTTCATGACCACAAAAAAAGCGATGGTATAGGCAGAGCCGTAATTGAGAGTCGTAGATTTTATGACCTCACCCAGTTTCCACCCCTCCAAGGCCTCCACAGGACACATGACGCCCTCTGCTATACCCTTTTGCAAGGCGTCATAGGTCTCGGGCATGGGCATGGCCACAGGGGTGGCCCCTAGGGCTGCCACTATCTTGGCCACCGTACCGGTGGAGCGGATCTTCATGCCCTTTAGATCCTCCAGCTTGGATACCGGTTTCTTGGTGTGGAGAATGCCAGGGCCGTGGGCGTGCAAGTACATGACCTTTGTGTCGTCGAACTCCTTGGGCTTGAACTTCTTGTAATAGGCGTTGACCAGCTTGGTGGCAGCCAGGCCGGTTTTGTAACCCAAGGGCAGGTCTATTACCTCTGTGAGGGGAAAACGACCCCTGGTGTAAGACACCACAGACATGCCTATGTCAGAAAGCCCCTTGACCACTCCGTCATAACACTTGTCAGCAGGGGTCAAGGTGCCGCCTGGAAACATGGTGATCTTGACTCTTCCATTGGTTCTCTTGTTGATCTCTTCAGCCCACTGGGTGGCCAAGACGGTGTTCTTGTGGGGGGCGGGAAAGAAGATGGAGTATGTGAGTTCGATGGGCTTGGCTTGGGCCCAGAGATCTGCCGGTTGCACCAAGACCCAGGAGAACATGGCACAAAGAACCGCAAGGAGCACATTCTTTTTCATGGATCCCCTCCTCATCTAGGATGGAAAATTCTTCCTTGATCCGAGCACTCCTCACTACAGCCGACCTGGATCTCCACATCACCTCCCTTCCCAGAAAAGAAAAATGCTTTCCCCACTCCGATGAAATGAGAGCAAAAGCGGGTTCAATCTGCGTATTCAGCTCCTGCAATTCGGGGAAACGTCCTACCATGTATATCAGGCTTTGATCCCTGTCAAGACACTTAGAGGCCATGGCCTGCGTGAACATAAGCATGGCACACTACAATGGGTGCTGGCAGATGTTTTGGAATCCCATGCATGTCACTGTAGCAATGGCATCCAGGAATTCCTCATGGGGGCGCACAATAGCCCATGGCCCTTGAGATCTCTCGGGAGGCCTCGAGAAGTTCCTCCACTGCCCTTTGGCGGCCCTCCTCTTTGAGTTGAAACTCCAAGAAGGCAGCCCCCAGGGCTGCCACCACTGCCCCTGAGAAGTCCCTCAGGGGCACCCCTATGCCCACGACCCCCTCTATGACTTCTGAGCTTTCCAGGTAGTAACCAACACGGCGAGTCTCTTCCAATCTTCTCATCAGCTCTTTCATGTCCGTCACAGTGGCAGGCGTGAGGCTTTGGGGGGGATAGGCCTGCAGGAGCCGCCTCCTTTCCGTTTCTTCCATGAAGGCCAAAAGCACCATTCCGAGCATGCCGTAATGGGGAGGTCTCTTGAGCCCCATGTAAGAGGAGACCCGGACAAGGCTGTTGGATTCCCTCTTGTCAATATAAAGGAGGTGGTCCTCTCGGATTATGCCCAAAAGCAGAGTTGCTCTGAGTTCCTGGGAAAGCCTGTCCAACTGTGAGGCAGCGGCCTTTCTAATGGAGAGGGACTCGTAGACCATACCTCCCAGTTCCAAAAGCTTCAGGCCCAGGCAGTATGAGTTGCTTGCTGAATCAAAAGAGACAACTCCTCCTCTCTCCAGGGTCTTCAGAATGCGAAAGGCCGTGGGCTTGGGATAACCAGTTGCCTTTGCTATTTGTTCCAGGCTAAGCCTCTCCATGCCCGGAGCGTAAAGCTCCAGGATCCGAAGGGCCTTTTCAATGACCTTCACCGTGGGAGTTTGCTGCCTCGCTAGGTGCACTGGCGCCTTCTGGCTGGTCTTTTTCATTGGGGTGGCCCGCATCTTTTACAACAATCCAGTGCTCAGATCCATGGCCTGGCAAACATCTCCTCCAGCCCCTTGAACTCTATGCAGCGAGAGGGGCAAACCGTTGCGCAGGCAGGCTTCTGACCGCCCAGCACCCTCTGGTGCAAACACATGTCGCATTTGACTGCCACGCCCTTTTCCAGGTCAAAACCCACGGCATCAAAAGGACAGGCCTCCATGCAGGCCTTGCAGCCTATGCACTTCTTGGGTTCCAAGAGCACAACCCCTTTGTCCCTGAAGATGGCCTGGGTTGGGCATGCCTCCA
This sequence comes from bacterium, assembly GCA_037481695.1. NCBI lineage: Bacteria > bacterium. Next base: position 117,202 of record JBBFLE010000007.1, read on the forward strand.
GGCATGGGGGGGTCACACAATGTCTGCAGTAAACAGGCTGGAATCTGGGGATCTTCTCCAAGATCCTTATGAGGTCAGCCCCTGGGGGCAGATCGTGCTCTTGCTTGCAGGCCACCTCGCAGGCATGACAGCCCATACATTGCTTGCTGTGGATACGCAGGCCGAAATCCATGATTTATTCTCCTTCAGAGCATCTTTGGATGTTGCACATCAGAACCCTCAGGTTGGTGGCTCCCATGGGCTTGTCGTAATGAGCCGGGTCATTGTCCGTGAGGATGTTGATGTTAGAGACATGGAAGCCGTGATGTGGCTCTTCCATCTCCGGGTACCACCAGCCATGTTCGGCTGCCACCACCCTTGGATCCAGAATATCCGTCAGCTTGGCTCTCTGCTTGATTCTTCCCCTGGGGCTTGAGATCCAGACCCAGTCTCCGTTTTGTATCCCATGACGGGCCGCTGTATCCGGATGGATCTCACAAATGGGTTCGGGCCTGATCTCCCTGAGCCAGGGTATCTGTCTGTTGGCTGAATGGAAAAACACAGGGATGCGCTGGCCTGTGGTGAGAATGTAAGGATACTTTTCCATGAGCTCGGGTGTGGAATAAGGGCTCTCGGGTATCTCTCTGTAAGTGGGAAGGGGATCATAGCCCCATTTCTGGAATGTGGTGCAATACAGCTCCACCTTTCCTGTGGGTGTGGAAAACCCCTTATTGATGTACTTTCGATATTCCATCTCGCCCTTTAGATACCCCATCTCCTTGAATTCTCTCCATTTGAGGCCCGAGGGCTCCAACATGTAGTCCAGGGCCTGTTCCATGTTTTCCCACCACTGGGTCTGCCCCATCTTTTTGCCCAGGAGCATGAATATTTCGTGATCCTGCTTGCATTCCCCCACCGTGATGCATTTGTTTCTGGCCACCACGTAGCCGTGGCGTTTCCAGAAATCCCCTACGTAGTCCTGCTCTATCCATGTGGCTGCAGGCAGAAAAACATGGCCCAACTCGGCTGTGGGAGTCAGAAAAAAGTCGATGCAGGCAAGGAATTCCACCTGGGAGAGGGCCTTGTAAACCTCTTGGGAATTGGCCCTTGTGATCACCGGATTGGTGCCGCAAAGCAGCATGCCCCTGATCCTGTAGGGCTCCCCTTTTAGAATGGCATCCCAGACATGCTTGGGGCTTACCAGGGCCACCCTGGCGGCCAGCTTGTTTTGCTGGGCTCCCAGCATCTTTTCCCTCTGCTGGCTGGGAAGGGCCTTGTGGAGGGCCACATCGCTCACGGTGCGCACCTTGGGGGGGACAAAAAACACATTTCCCCCCGGCACGTCCAGATTTCCGCTTAGGGCCATGAGCCCTATGAGAAGCCTGTTGGCGTCCGTGCAGTTGAGGGTCTGTTCTATGGGGACCCCCCACTGGATGCAGGCAGGTTTTGTCCTGGAGTACATCCTGGCTGCAGCCGCTATCTTATCCCTGGGCACCCAGGTGACCCCTTCCACCCTGTCCAGCGGCCATTGCATGACCCTTTCCCTAAAGGCTTCCCAGCCGTGAACGAAATGGGACACGAACTCCCTGTCGTAAAGGTTCTCCTGGATGATCACGTAAAGCATGCCCAAAGCCAGGGCGGCGTCAGTGCCTGGTCGCAACTGGAGGTGAATATCCGCCCTCTGGGCCAGATAAACCCGCCTGGGGTCCACAGTGATCAGTCTTGCACCTTGTTGCAGGGCCTTGAGGAGTTTTGTGCCCTTGTACTCGTCTGGATTGGTCCACGGGGCATTGTTGGCCCAAACCATCACCAGGGCGGGTTTCCCATCGTAGTCGCACACAGGAAGGTTGCCGCAGGTCACCAGGGAAGCTCCTATCCTGGATACGTAGCACATGTGGCCTGCTGTGATGACATTGGGCGTGCCCAGAAGGTTGGCGAAGCGGTACAGGAAGCTCTCATAATCCCTGCCTGTGCCCTGTCCTATGCAGATGGCCTCGGGCCCGCTTTGCTCTATTATCTCTCGGAACTTACCTGCCACCGTGTCCAGAGCCTCTTCCCAGCTCACCTTCACCCACCTGTTCTCAAGCTTCTTGAGAGGGGAAGTGACCCTCTTGGGGTGGTAAACCAGCTGTTTCACTGCCAAGGCCTTGGAGCAAAGGGTACCTTCGCTAATGGGTGAGTCCGGATCAGGCTCCACCTTGAGAAGCCTTCCTTCCTCCACGTGGGCGATGATACCGCATCCGCCGTGGCAACTACGGCAAGCTGTGCGGATTTTTTGGGTTTCTCCCATCCTCATCCTCCAGATGTGGGCTTATGAAATCCATGATATTGGCGAAGATCATTATGATCTGTGCGTTTCTCCTCAAGGCCGGCCAATGCTGGGAAATTTCCAACAAGGATGCAGCGCTTTTCTTTATGTTTTGTATTTCTTCTCTCACGAGCCGAATCATGGGTTGTGCTCCCTCAAATCCCGGAAACGGCGGGCCTTCAAGCTGTAGCGGGGCAGGCTTCCATGGGGAACCAGTTCCACCTGGAAGGTCAGGTTAGTGGCTGTCTTGAGCCTCTGAGATAATCCAGAGGAAAGTGCCTGAGCTTCGTGAATGGAAATTTCAGATACGGGCTCGGCCCTGAGGCATATCTGGTCCATGCTTCCAGGCCTGCTCACAACTATTTCGTACTCACCTATTTGGGGGAATTCTCCCCTGAGGAGCTCCTCCACGCTCTTGGGGGAAAACAAGACGCCTCGGATCTTGCGCAGATCGTCAGATCGACCCAGGACCTCTTTAATTTTTCTGGAAGTCCTGCCGCAGCTGCAAGAGGCCTCACCGCGAACCACAAGATCATTGGTCTTGAAGCGTATGACTGGAAATGATCTTCGGCCCAAAGGCGTGACCACAGCCACCCCTGTCTCGCCTTGCTCAACCTCTCTGGAGGTATCCTGGGGATCCAGGATCTCCACCAGGAAAAAAGGCTCTATTATGTGAAGCCCCTTTTTCTGCTCACACATCCCGGCCCAACCGCAGGGCTCTGTGCCCCCTACATGGTCAAAGACGTGGCACTGAAACAACTTTTCCAGCCTGGCTCTGGTGGCCTCGGGCATGGGCTCCCCGGCGCACAAGATACGCTCCAGGCCCAATTGAGCCGGATCCAGCCCCATGGTGGCAGCCTGCTCTGCCATGTGAAGCCCGTAGGTGGGCGTGCACATCATGGCATTGGCCCCCAGCTCCAGGATCTTTTGGATTCTGGCCTTTGTGTCCAGGGCGCCTCCCGGCACCACCTCGCAACCCAACTTCTCTGCAGCATAGTGGGCTTCCCAAAAGGCCACGTAAACGTTGTACCCGAAAGGCAGAAAAACCCTGTGTCTGGGCCTGAAACCGGCCATGTACAGAATGTGGCACCATGCCTCCACCCTCCATTGCCAGCTCTCGTAGGTCTCGGGCACGTATACGGGCTTTCCAGTTGTGCCGCTGGTCTGACGAAATGTGGTCACCTCCTGGATGTCCACACCCAAAATTCCCCCGTAAGGCCGAGGCTCCAGATCCTGGAAGGCCCTGAGCTCTTCTTTTTCCGTCAAGGGGATTTGGCAAAGATCTTGGAGCTGAACAATATCCTGGGGCTGGATTCCCTTAAGCTTCTCCCTGTAAAGAGGAGATTTTTCTTTGGCGTAAGAGAGCAGGGCCCTGAAATAACGAAGCTCTATCTGCTCTAGTTTCTCTTGGGCAAGGGTCTCCAGGTATGGATTCCAGTATGGAGGCTCCATTCTTGTCTCACATTGTGAAATATGATTTCACAAAATCATATCCGTTCTCTTGCCCATGTGTCAAGAAAAAAATTTCTCAAAAAAAGCTTGACTAAATCCGTACCATGTTCATAATAGGTATCAATGTCGGACCGGAGGTGAAAGCTCCCTCAAGGTAGATGCTAGGAGCATCGAGAGTGGCGTGAGGGTCTTGGCCCGATGACCGCCCGGCAACCTGGTGAAAGCCGCCAAGGTGCCAATGCCAGCCCCGCCGCGGGCGCGGGAACGATGCGGCTCTGGATGAGCAAAAAAGGGCTTGGTGCCCTCCATCCGGAGGGTTTGTTGTTTCCCGGACCAAGGTACAAAGGCTGAGCCCACCATCGAAGCCACCTTCTCGATTCCTTGCGGAAACCCCCAGGTGCTCACCCATGACCCGGCATCCCTGAGCCGCTGGTTGCGCCAGGGAGTAAATCTTTCCCAGAGGAGTGAGGAAAAATGAAAAAAAAGGTAAAGTGCGCCGGAGGGCTTGCTTGGGGAGCCGAAAAGACTCTTTTTACCAGCGAATCGGTTTGCGAAGGCCATCCGGACAAGGTTTGCGATTACATTGCGGATTCCATTCTAGATGCTCACATTTCTCAGGACCCCCGCGCCAGGGTGGCCTGCGAGGTGCTTTGCAAAGAGGATCATGTTGTCCTGGCAGGAGAGATAACCTCGGGAGCTTCTGTGGATCACGAGGCTGTGGCCAGGCAGGCTATCCAGGAGATAGGTTACACATACGAGGATCAACCTTTCCACAGCCAAAAAGTAAGCATCATCAAGCTCATAAGCCGCCAGGCTCAGGAGATCGCTCAGGGTGTGAATTCGGAGACCAACCCTGACAAGGAACAGGGAGCCGGAGATCAGGGCATAATGTTCGGCTATGCCACTGATGAGACCCCTGAGCTGATGCCCCTTCCCATAGTGCTGGCCCATGGTCTGGCCAAGGGGCTGGCAGAAGACAGAAAAGAGGGAAAGTTCCCCTGGCTCAGACCAGATGGTAAGACCCAGGTCACGGTGCAGTACCAAAACGGCACCCCCATACGTGTGGAGCGAATCCTGGTTTCCACCCAGCACTCGGCGGATGTGGACAGAGAAACCATTTTGGCATATGTGAGCCAGCACCTGGCTCCCAGGGCACTTGGAAAGTGGTACAGGCCCGATATGGAAATCAGGGTCAATCCCACAGGGAGCTTTGTTCAGGGCGGTCCTTCGGCTGACTGCGGGGTGACCGGCCGGAAGATCATAGTGGACACCTACGGCGGAGCCGCCCGCCATGGAGGGGGGGCCTTCAGCGGAAAAGATCCTTCCAAGGTGGACAGAAGCGGAGCCTATTTCTGCCGTTTCGTGGCAAGGCAACTGGTCAAGCAGGGAATAGCCAGGAAGGCTGAGATTCAGGTGGCCTACATGATTGGGGTGGCCAAGCCCGCCTCGGTCAAGGTGGAGACCTTTGGAACCGGAGACCCCCGAGCAGCCGCAGAATTTGTGCGCCAGTTTGACTTCAGACCAGCGGCCATCATCGAACGCTTGGACCTGCTAAGGCCCCTGTATCGCAGGACCACCAATTACGGGCACTTCGGCAAGCCTGATCTGCCCTGGGAGGAATGATCCAGCTTGAGCAAATCCGGGACCTCCTGTAAAATCCAAGCGGCCCAGTAGCCCCTTTTGTGTTGGTTGTGCTGCTGGCAGGTTTGGAAAAAAGAGCATGGGAGGTCCTGCCATGAACATCTGGATGACCCTGGCCAAGGCCGTGGCCCTGTACCCCAATAAGATAGGGGTCGTGGACGGCAAGACCCGCCTCACCTACGCCCAGGTGGGAGAAAGGGTAGAGGCCCTGGCAGGGTTTCTTCAGAAAAAGGGGGTAAGACCAGGAGAGCGCATAGCCATACTGGAGGTCAACAGCCACAGGTTTCTGGAGACCTATTATGCTGCAGCCGGCACCGGAGCTATCCTGAATCCCCTGAACTATCGCCTTTCCCCCCAGGAGTTAACTTACATTCTCAGAGATTCCCAGGCCAAATGGCTTTTGGCCAATGCCAGGTTTTCCTCTCTTGTGGAGGCCACTGTTCAGGAGCAAACCCCCCTGGAAGGGGTCTTGTGGATGGAGGGTCTTCCAAAAATTTCCCTGGGAATCCAACAGATGGCATATGAAGAAGCCCTCAAGGTCGTGAACCCCGGGGAATTCCTGCCTGAGCCCACCTTGCCCGGGCAGGTGGCTCATCTCTACTACACGAGTGGCACCACAGGAAAGCCCAAAGGCGTGATGCTGACCCACCAGAATGTGTGTGTCCATGCCCTTGGAACCATTGCAGAGCTGAATCTTACGGACCGGGATGTGTGGGCTCATGTGGCAGCCATGTTCCATCTGGCCGATGCCTGGGCAACCTTTGCCATAACCTGGGTGGGAGGCCGTCATGTCATGGTTGCTCAATTCCAGCCTGAGGAGGTTCTCTCCATAATCCAGCAGGAGAAGATCACCATAAGCAATCTCATCCCCACAATGCTCAACCTGATGGTCAAACATCCAGATGCACACCGATACGATTACTCCAGCCTCAGGGCCATCTTGAGCGGAGGCGCTCCCATAGCTCCAGAGGTGGTCAGGAAAATAGTGGAGGTATTTGGCTGCGATTACATTCAAACCTATGGCATGACAGAGACGAGTCCATATCTGACCCTGAGCATCCTCAAAGAGCACCTGCGGCAGCTTCCCCCGGAGGAGCAACTCAGGTTCAAGGCCCGAACCGGAAGACCTTTTGTGGCAGTGGAACTCCAGGTGGTGGATGAAAACGGCAAGCCTGTTGCGCCAGATGACTCCACTGTTGGTGAGATTTGGGTCAGGGGGCAGACCGTGACTCCTGGTTACTGGAACCTTCCTGAGGAAACCCAAAAGGCCTTTCACCAGGGATGGCTCAAGACAGGGGATCTGGCTGTTGTGGATGAGGAGGGTTATGTAAACATTGTGGACCGCAAGAAAGACATGATCCTCACAGGCGGGGAAAACGTTTATTCCACGGAGGTGGAAAACGTGCTTTACATGCACCCCAAGGTGCTGGAAGCAGCGGTATTCGGAGTGCCGGATGAGAAATGGGGTGAAGCGGTAAAGGCTGCCGTGGTGTTGAGACAGGGGGAGTCTGCCACCCAGGAGGAGTTGATTTCTTTTTGCAAGGAGCGCCTGGCTCATTATAAATGCCCTAAATCCATAGACTTTCTTTCCGAATTGCCCAAGACAGGCTCGGGAAAGATCACCAAGAAGGCTCTTCGAGATCCCTATTGGAGCGGCTATGACAAGCGTGTACATTGAACCGGCCCTGAAAAAAAATCCCTTCAAAACACCCCTTTCGTACGCTTCCAAGAGGCCAAGACCCATGCCTCTTGATGCAAATGCTCCAATCAGGCGGGCCTCTCCGGGAACTAAAGCAAACATGCCACCTGGATCTTTTGACCTAAGCCTGTGAAGCGCCCCTCTTTGGTGTGAAAGAGAGATTTCTGGGGCCTTGGATGTGGCTGAACCAGCCAGGACCCCAGGCTAATAAATGATGCCTGCAAGATCCATGGGCCTTGCCACGGAGCCCGTATTGCCTTGGCTAGCCTCAGGCCAGCGCAAGGCTTATAATCTGGCATTGGAGGCATCCGGAGGCCAGCTTTGAGCCAGACAGGGCAGAACAACTCCATAACCGATGTGAAGGGGATCCTGGTGGGCCATTTCACCGAGCCCAAAGCCGCCTCTGGGGTCAGTGTGGTCATGTGTCCTCAGGGCGGAGTTGGAGCAGTGGATGTGAGGGGGGCAGCACCCGGCACAAGGGAGACAGATCTTCTGGCTCCCCAGAACCTGGTGGAAAAGCTCCAGGCCGTGGTGCTCAGCGGCGGATCGGTCTTCGGGCTGGCTGCTGCCGATGGTGTGGTGAAATGGCTGGCTGAGCGGGGGCTGGGATTCCCCTTGGAAGGTAAAGAGGTGGCACCCATAGTGCCTGCTGCGGTGATTTATGATCTGGGCCGAGGCGAGCAGTTCAGACCCCAGGTGAGTGCCCAGTGGGGGTACCTGGCATGTGAATCAGCCTCGCCAGGGCCGGTGTGCATGGGCTGCGTTGGGGCAGGCACCGGGGCTGTGGCCAATGGGATCAAAGGGGGAGTAGGAACAGCAAGCGAGCTCCTGGATACTGGTCTTGTGGTGGGAGCCCTGGTTGTGGTCAATGCATATGGCTCGGTTTTGGACCCTGAAACAGGGCTCTTCTGGGAAGTGAGGCTGGAGATGGACGGGGAGTTGGGGGATGCGGCCCACCGGGCAGTGGAGCCTCCAGCACAGCCTGTATCGGCTCCTGGCAGGAATACCACCTTGGCTGTGGTGGCCACTGATGCCACCCTTGGCAAGGCCCAGGCCCAGAAGATAGCCCAGATGGCTCATGACGGCTTGGCCAGAGCCATAAGGCCCTCACACACCATGTTCGACGGGGATACGGTGTTTTGCATCGCCACCTGTGAGAAAAGCCTGCCCATGGCCCAAGGCTTTTTCCAAGGAGCCTGGGCAATTGCCTTGAACCAGATCGGAAGGGCTGCGGCCGACACTCTGGCCAGGGCGGTGATGAGAGGCATGGCCGCTGCAGTGGGTGCGTACGGATTTCCGGCTCTGAGGGACCTGCCCAGAAAGAGCCCAGGTACAAGTCCAAGGAAATAATACCTGAAAAGGAATGCCCAGGGGCTTAAGGCGTTCCAAAAAAAATAAGGAGGTGAAGCATGAGGAGGATTGCTTTTGGAATTGTAGCCTTCATGTGGCTTCTGGCCCCCGGGGCCTGGGCCCAGGAGCCCGTCAGGGGCGGGCACCTCAGAGTGGCCTTGCCAGACGAGCCTCCAGGACTCGACCCCACGGCCAACACCGCTGCAGCCATAGACAGGGTGGTTTATGGAAACATATGCGAGGCCCTCCTGATGGTCAACGACAAAGGGGAGCTGGTGCCAGGGCTGGCAGAGCGCTGGGAGATGACCCCGGATGGGCTCAAATACACCTTCTATTTGCGAAAGGGGGTCAAGTTCCACAATGGTGAGCCCTTCGACGCCCAGGTGGCTGCTTGGAACATCAACAGAGCCAAGGCAGAGGGCACCCAGAACCCCCATCCAGAGTACTTCAGGGGTATCACGGAGATCCAGACACCGGATTCCCACACTCTTGTACTGAGCCTCAAAGAGCCTGATGCGCTTTTTCTCTTCCACATGGCCGAGGGGGATTCGGTCATGCTCCCCATGAAAGGCTATGAGGACATGAAGTCCAAGCCAGTGGGCACAGGCCCCTTCAAGTTCGTGGAGTGGGTCAGGGGGGACCGGGTGGTGATGGAAAGATTCCAAGGATACTGGAATCCCAAGCTACCCTATCTGGACAAAGTGACCATGAGGTTCATCCCAGATGCCAGCGCCCAGGTGGCAGCCCTCAAGGCAGGGGATGTGGATGTCATAGGGTACATAGCGGCTCCTGAGTCGGTTCAGGAATTCATCAATGACAAGCGTTTCAAGGTTTACAACGGCACCACCACGGGAGAGGTGATCCTTTCCACAAACAACAAGGCCAAGCCCTTTGACGATGTCAGGGTAAGGAGAGCCATGGCCCACGCCATAGACAGGAAAAAAGTGGTGGAAATGGCCATGTTCGGCTATGGCACCCCCATAGGGTCTCACTGGTCCCCATCCACTCCTTACTATGTGGATTTGACCACCATGTACCCTTACGATCCCCAGAAGGCCAAGGCTCTTCTGAAGGAGGCTGGCTATCCCGACGGATTCGAGGCCGTGATCAAGCTGCCCGACCGCTACTCCTATTCCAGGCGTTCGGGTGAGGTCATAGCAGATATGCTGGCCAAGGTGGGCATAAGGCTCAAGATAGAGATAATAGAGTGGGGTCAGTGGATCGACCGGGTATTCAAGAACAAGGACTATCAGCTCACCTGCATTGCACATGTGGAGGCTTGGGACATAGGTATCTATGCCAAGCCCGGTTACTACTTCAATTACGAGTCCCCCAGGTTCAACGAGGCATATGCCAAAGCCCTCAAGGCCGTAAGCGAAGAGGAGAAGGCGCGCTATTTCGGGGAGTGCCAGCGCATCATAGCAGAGGACGCGGTCAATGGATTCCTTTTTAGCGCTCCCAACTTGCCGGTTATGAAAGCCGAGGTCATGGGTTGGTGGGAGAATTATCCCACCATAGCCATAGACTGCACCAAGGTGTGGATCAAGAAGAAATAGCCCGCGGGCGAACTATTGGGTATATGGTCGCGAAACACAGGGGGGCTGCCTGAGGCAGCACCCCCTTTGCTCATATGACCCGTGGAGTTGCGTTTGAGGGTATCTGAGGCGAGCAGGTTCAGATGCTTCTTTTCTTGATAAAGAGATTCTCGGTCATGGTGGCCATGTTGGGGCTTGTGGCCCTGGTGGTCTTCTCAGTGCTTTTTGTGCTGCCAGGGGATCCAGCACAACTAATTCTGGGAATACAGGCCACCCCTGAGAAGCTGGCAGCCTTGAGAGCCGAGCTGGGTCTGGACAGGCCTTTTTGGGTTCAGTTCGGGGAATGGATCTGGAGCCTTTTGACCCTAAAGGGCAGCAGGTCCATTGGTTATGATGTGCCTGTTTTGGAACTCATCCTGAGCAGGCTGGCCGTGACCGGGCCCCTGGCTTTGATGTCCATGCTGGTGGCTGTTTTCATAGCAATACCCCTGGGCGTTTACGCGGCCAGGCACCAAAACAGGCCAGGAGACCTGGCTGTCATGGGCTTCACACAGCTGGGGCTGGCCACACCGGAGTTCTGGCTGGGCATTTTGCTGATGCTGCTCCTGGCAGTCCAGGCTGGCTGGTTCTCGGCAGGGGGCTTCCCTGGCTGGAAGGAAGATCCCTTGGGCTCCCTCAAGGCCTTGCTTCTTCCAGCCTTTGCCCTGGGAGTTATAAGGGCAGCTGTTTTGGCCAGGTTGACCCGTTCCTCCATGCTGGATGTGCTGAGAGAGGATTTTGTCAGAACCGCCCGTGCCAAGGGCCTCAAGGAAAGGGTGGTGATCTACGGTCATGCCTTCAGAAATGCCCTGATCCCGATTGTGACCATAATGGGCCTGCAACTGGGGCAGCTCCTGGCAGGGGCGATAATCATCGAAAACGTTTATTACCTGCCCGGATTGGGAAGGCTCGTGTTTCAGGCCATAGGACAAAGGGATCTGCCTGTGGTGAGGGAGGTGGTGCTGGTAATGGCTGCCATGGTGATCCTGGTGAATTTCTTGGTGGACGTGCTCTATTCTCTTTTGGATCCCAGAGTCAGGATGGAGTGAGGGGTGAGGCGTTTTCTGAGAAATCTGAACTTCTGCGTGGGATTCGGCCTTTCGGCTGTGGTGGTGGGCATGGCTTTGTTGAGCCTGGTCTGGACCCCCTATCCGCCCAATGAGATGAACTCAGCAGAGCGACTCAAACCCCCCAGCCTGCAGCATCCACTGGGCACAGATCAGTACGGAAGAGACATACTCTCCAGGGTCATGTACGGGGCAGTGAACTCCATCATAGTGGGTCTTGTCACCGTTGCCATGGGGCTTTTCATGGGAGTGCTGCTGGGCCTTGCAGCGGCGTACTGGGCAGGGGCCATAGAGGAGGGCACCATGCGTCTGTGCGATCTGCTTTTTGCCTTCCCTGCAGTGCTTACGGCCATTCTCATAACCTCTGTGCTGGGTCCCTTGGTCATAAACGCCATGCTGGCCATAGGGATTTTCTACATTCCGGTCTTTGCAAGACTCACAAGGGCAGTGGCCAAGACAGTCTGGCACAGGGACTTCATAGCCGCAGCCAGGGCCGGCGGTCTTAGCGACTGGTCCATCACCTGGAGACATGTCTTGCCCAACATTCTTTCCCCTCTGATCATTCAGGGCACCATTCAGTTTGCGGTGGCCATTTTGGCCGAGGCTGGACTGAGCTATCTGGGCCTGGGTGCACAGCCTCCCAATCCCTCCTGGGGGAGGATGCTGTATGAAGCACAGACCTTTCTGGCAACAGGCCCCTGGATGGCTGTTTTCCCTGGGCTGGCCATAGCCTGGGCTGTACTGGGATTCAATCTGCTGGGAGACGGGCTCAGAGACACCCTGGATCCCAAGATGGTTCGCATGAGGTGAGCCGTGCTATCTGAAGAAATCATTCAAAGGGTGCTGGGGGGGATCCAACAGCAGGAGCTGGTGGAACTGGCCGCCAGCCTGGTTAGGATCAACTCGGTTTGGGACCCTGAGGCGGGCAGTAGCGAGAAGGAGGTGGCAGGATTTGTGGCTTCTTGGGCAGAGAAGCAGGGTTTTCAGGTCCAGGTGGAGGAGGTAGTCCCAGGCAGGCCCAACGTGATCATAGAGTGGGAAGGGGGCCCTGGATCCAGAAGGCTCATGTTCGAGGGGCACACCGATGTTGTTACCCCAGGGGACCCTCTCCAGTGGCAACATGATCCTTTTGGAGGGGAGATCCTGGACAACAGATTGTATGGAAGAGGTGCCAATGACACAAAAGGCAACCTGGCGGCCATGCTCATGGCCATGGCGGCCATCAAGAGGGTTGGACCCAAACTCAAAGGAAGCATCGTAGGAGGGGTTCTTTGCGATGAGGAAGGACTCATGTTGGGAGTCCAGGATTTCATTCGTCGCGGGCATGCAGACAGGATAACAGGGGCCATCATATGCGAGCCCCAAGACGGTTATATATGTCCGGTGCAGAAAGGGGCCATCAGAGCCAGGTTCCTGGTAAGGGGCAAGATGAGTCATGGGGCCATGCCCCTTTCTGGCCTGAATCCAGTGCCTGCCCTATCCAGGCTCATCCAGGGTCTTTGGAACATGGAAGAAGATGGGGCCAGAAAACATGGCAAAGATCCCATGCTGGGCTGGCCCAGTTTTACTCCCACTGTGGTGAGGGCTCCGGCCAGCGGCCCCCCCCAGCTCAATGTGGTGGCAGCCAAAGCCGAGTTGCTGGTGGACATCCGCACCATTCCATCACAGTCCCACCAGGACATAGTGAAGGCACTTCATGAACTGGCAGCCCAAGCAAAAAAGGAAACCCAAGAGGCTTACATGCACCTGGACAGCATCCTGGGGGTATGCAGAGACCTGGCCTTGGATGTGCAAACAGAGATCTTGAGCGACAGGCCCTGCACACAAACTCCTGTGGAGGATCCCCTTGTGAAATCCGTGGATTGGGCCACCCGGGTCCTCACGGGCAAAGAGCCTGTTTATGGCGGGGTGCCTGGGGCCACTGACGGGACATTTTTGTGGGCCTGGAAAGGGATTCCCATAGTCACCATTGGGGCAGGGGACAGGGAGGTGCCCCATCAGGTGGATGAATGGGTGGATCTGGATCAGCTGTATCTCATGTCCAAGATCTATGCCCTGAGTGCTCTGGATTATTTGTCCCAAGAGGGTTGAGAGGGTGTTGCTTCGCATACGGGATCTGCATGTTCATTTTGAAACTCCTGAGGGCCTGGTGAGGGCCGTGGATGGGGTGGACCTGGATGTGGATCAGGCAGAGGCGGTGGGGCTTGTGGGAGAGTCTGGATGCGGCAAGTCGGTCACAGCCCTGAGCATACTAAGGTTGATCCCCTCGCCTCCTGGTAAGATCTCCTCTGGTAACATTTATCTGGACGGGATGGACCTTCTGTCCCTTGACCGGGAAGAGATTCGCAAGGTGAGGGGGAGGCTGGTGGGTATGGTATTCCAAGAGCCCATGACTTCCCTGAACCCGGTGATGACCATAGGCCAGCAGGTGGCCGAGCCCATCATGGAACATCGGGGAGTCTCAAAGCGGGAGGCCATGGAACAGGCTGCATACTGGCTGGAAAAGGTGAGAATACCGGCAGCCAGACAGAGGATGGGAGATTTTCCTTATCAGCTCTCTGGAGGAATGCGCCAGAGGGTAATGATAGCCATGGCTCTGGCCTGTGCCCCCAAGCTTCTCATTGCCGATGAGCCCACTACTGCTCTGGATGTGACCATTCAGGCCCAGATCCTTTCCCTGATCCGTGGGCTCAAGGAGGAACTGGGAATGGCGGTTCTGCTCATCACCCACGACCTGGGGGTGGTGGCGCAAATGACCAAGAGGGTGGCTGTGATGTACGCCGGAGAAGTGGTGGAGGAGGCCCCGGTAAGAGAACTTTTCCGATGGGCCTTTCATCCTTACACCCAAGGGCTGATGCGTTCCATGCCGCCCAGGGACGGGGGATCAAATCCCGGACCCAAGGGAAGGCTCAGGGAAATACCAGGAATAGTACCGGTTCTCACAGAACCGATTCAGGGATGCAGGTTCAAAGACAGATGTGCCCACGCCTTTGAAATTTGCAGCCTGGAACATCCCCAGCTATGGGAGGTGGCGGACAACCACAGGGCGCGTTGTTGGCTCAAACAGTATCCGGAGAAAAGGAGGCCGGATGCCTGAGGATATCCTTCTGAGCGTCAGGAATCTATCCAAGAGCTTCCCGGTGGGAGGCGGACTCTTCAGAAAGCCCAGGGCATGGGTAAGGGCCGTGGAGCAGGTCAGCTTCCAGGTGCGCCGCAAGGAAAGCTTCGGCCTGGTGGGGGAGTCAGGCTGCGGCAAGACAACCCTTGGGAGGATGGTACTTAGGCTCATAGAGCCCAGCTCAGGGAGCATTTTGTTCCAGGGTGTGGACCTCTTGACCCTGGACAAGAAAGCACTTCGTTCTGTGAGGCCCCGATTACAGATCATATTCCAGGATCCTTACTCCTGCCTGGATCCCCGCATGAAGGTGGGGGAGATAATAACCGAGCCCCTGAGGGCCTCAACCTCCATGAGCCGTTCACAAAGAAAGCAAAGGGCCATCGAGCTTCTTGAGAAAGTAGGGCTCAGGGCCTCAGATCTGGAGCGTTTTCCCCACGAGTTCTCTGGGGGTCAGCGCCAGAGGATAGGCATAGCCAGGGCCTTGGCCGGGCAACCAGAGCTGGTTGTTGCTGACGAGCCAGTGTCTGCCTTGGATGTCTCCATCCAGGCCCAGGTGCTAAACCTTCTCATGGATCTCCAAGATGAGTACGGTCTTTCGTACCTTTTCATCTCCCACGACCTGAGCGTGGTGGAACATGTCTGCCACAAAGTGGCGGTGATGTATTTGGGCCGCATAGTGGAGCTGGCGAGGGTGGAGGATTTCAAGAAGCAACCCCGACACCCCTATACCAGGAGCCTCAAGTCCTCGGTGCCTGTACCAGACCCGGAAAGGCCTTGGCAGCCCGTGCCCCTGGAAGGTGATGTGCCAAGCCCCGTGTCACCTCCCACGGGCTGCAGCTTTCATCCACGCTGTGCATACGCTTTGGAGCCTTGCGCCACAGAAAGACCGGAGCTCATAGAGGTAGGGGATTCCCACTGGGTGGCCTGCTGGCTCAACCAAGGGAGGGGGATCTTGGGGGATTGAAAAAAAGGGATTAAGGGATCGGCAATGGGCGCAGAGTTGAAAAGCACAGAGTCATCCAGCAGGGAACCCTTGAGCTGTGAGCCCAAGGCCTTTCTTCAGCTGCAACCCGAGAAGCAAAAGAGGGTTCTGGAGGCTGCCGTAAAAGAGTTTGCAGAGAAGGGCTACGGTAGGGCCAGCATGAATCTGGTGGTGGAAAGGGCCGGGATCTCCAAGGGGGCCTTGTTCAAGTACTTTGGGAGCAAGGGAGGCCTTTTCGCATTCGTTTACCGTATGGCGCTGGAGAGAATAAAGGGCTACCTGAAGGCTGTCAGGGATCAGAGCCGAGGGGAGCCTTTCTTTTCCAGGCTGGAGAAGGTGATGTGGGCTGGGGTGCTTTTCATTCAGGAAAACCCGGGTTTGGCCAGGATCTATCAGAATATCCTTTTCACCGGGGATTCTCCTTACAAGGCCGGAATACTTGAGGAGCTTCAAAGGGAGTCAGTTGAGTTTATCCAGGGCCTGATCCAGGATGGGATCCAAAGGGGGGACCTGCGGGCTGACCTGGATCCCGTGAGCTGCGCCTTTGTAATACAGTGTGTGCTGGACAGATTCTTGCAGGCCCATCACCTACCCTTTCTGGGCCCCGGTCTGGGCCTCCATCAGGCCTCCCAGGAAACCTCCCGGCAGTGGATAGGAAGGCTCTTGGACCTCATGGAAAATGGCATGGGAAGCTGCAGGGCCCAGAAGGGGAGCGCCGGGTGAGGAATTGGGATCTGGATTTATGGGTATTTGCAGCCCTGTCCTCTGAGGTTCAGTTGTTGGTGGAAAGGCTGGATGCAAGGGCCATGGAAGAGAGGGCAGGGCTGAAATGGTATCTGGCCCAAAAAGGCCGGATGAAAGTGGGCCTGGGTGTTACCGGGGTGGGTGTGGCATCCGCGGCTTTTTCACTGGGTTTTTTGCTTGGTTCAATGCCTGCTCCTAAGGCGGTTATGGTGGGTTCCTGCGGGGCACTTCCGGACTCCGGCCTGGAAGTGGGGGACCTGGTGGTGGCCTCCTCAGAATGCTTCTCGGAGTTGGGGGTCCTGGAAGAGCCCGGAGTGGGAAACTCAGAGGACTTGAAAGGCCTGGGGATTTCCCAGGTGATTCCATTGAATGGCGGCCTAGGGGCTTTGCTCTGGGAGGCAGCCTCCAGGGTGGGGAGAGCAGCTCTGGGCGGACTTCTCACAGTAGCCGGGGTGTCGGCTGACATGCTTCAGGCCACGGCCAGGAGAAAAAGGTTCGGGGCCCTGGCCGAGAACATGGAGGGATATGCATTGGCCCTGGCTGCCCAGAGGATGAAGCTTGAGGCCTCGGAAATAAGAGGGGTCAGCAACAGGGCCGGACAGAGGCAAAAGACCCTTTGGGAGCTGGAGCGGGCCCAGAATTTGGCACAAGAAGCTCTGATGGGATATCTTGGAGAGATCCCCCCATGAAAAGTTTGCGCATAGGCTACTCCCCATGTCCCAATGACACCTTCATATTTGCACACCTCGGGCAAGTCGCCTCTGGGATCCAGTTTGAACCTGTTCTTGCGGATGTGGAAACACTCAACCAGTGGGCCATGGAAGGCCGCCTGGAGGTGACCAAGCTCTCCATTGGGGCCTTGGGTATGGTGCGCTCCTCTTACGGGCTGTTACATTCTGGGTGCGCCCTGGCAAGGGGATGCGGCCCCATTGTGGTTTCATGCCCAGGCAGGTCTTCATCAGAACTTCTAAATGGGCTGGTGGCCTCCCCAGGCAGATGGACCACGGCAGCGCTGCTTCTGGGCCTTTACCTGGGACAGCCTCCCAGGTTCATGCACATGGAGTTCTCCCGCGTGATGGACAGCGTGCTCAAGGGCCAGGCCGACTTCGGCCTGGTGATCCACGAGGGCAGGTTCACCTTTCAAGAGCGCGGTCTGGAGATGATAGTGGACCTGGGGCAATGGTGGGAGGAAAGAACCTCCATGCCCATAGCCCTGGGAGCAATGGCCATCAGAAGGGATTTGGGAGAAGGGCTCGCCCAAGAGGTGGACAAGGCCATAAGAGATTCCCTGGCAAGATCCACAAGGGGCGAGAAGGGTACCATGGAATACGTTCTTGCCCATGCACAGGAGCTGTCCCTGGAGGTAGTCAAGAAGCATATCCAGCTCTATGTCACTGATTTCACCTGGGAACTGGGGCAGGAGGGATCAAATGCCGTGGCAGGCCTGCTTGCCATGGCAGAGGAGGCCAACCTAATACCCAAGGACAAGACTCCCTTGCTTGCCTATGGATGAAGGATTTCTTACCCAAATCCGCTCAAAGCACTTTTGGGTAAAAATCCATGAGGTGGGGGAATGAAGATCACTGAGGCCTCTTGCATAGTTGTTTGCTTTTCATGGGCGTGGTTGCTACCTGCTTGGAAGGCAGGGCAGGTGCCCAGCATGAGCCCTGAATGGCAGCTGGATGGTACTTCAGGCTGACTCTCAAATCAGAGGGGGATTGTCAAATGGATCACCAAGTTTCAAAAAAAGAGCAATGAAAAGGTCAGGAGCCTGGCAGTAGGAAGGCATTGGGACAAAGGAGCTTGGAGGATTGAGTCTTCCACATGGCCTGGCTGGGCCTTTAGTGCAAGGGTCTGATTGACACCTGTTGATACAGATCAATATAATGGGATTGTGAGAATGCCTGGGCCGGAGTGGTGGAATAGGTAGACGCAGGGGACTCAAAATCCCCCGGGACCTGGTCCCGTGAGAGTTCGAGTCTCTCCTCCGGCACCAACAGGGAACTAAGCCCTTACCTGTCTGCTGGTGAGGGCTTTTTTGTGCTACGGTTACCCATTTTCACTGCTATATGAAAGAAGGCCCCCATAGAAAAAGCAGGCTACATGCTGGCATGAATCAGCCTGTCCGCGGATATCCAAAGGTTAGCCAGCATTATTCACCGATGGTGAACAATGCTGGCCAGTCGCAACAGACCTTGGAGAGTTGGGGGGGCTGGATCTCGTGACCGTCTCTGCCTTGGATTGAGACTTGAGCTAAAAAGTGGTTGCATGGAAATCATGCAGAGATTTCCACCCCCAGGTATTTTAGAAACAAGTCATTTAGCAATGCTGGAGTAGCGCTCCTCGAGTGGGCCCAGTCGCTGCAAGACTTTGGCATAACTGTTGACTCCATGTGCTTTGCTAAGACCCGAGGCCAGCTTCCCCAGAGCCTCTTCAAAACGCTGTTTCATCCGGCTGCGCATCTGGGCTTCCTTGGGAGCTCGAGCCCAACTGCGGCAACAAAGCATAAGACCACCCTCGTGCTTGAGCCTCTTTACCTCTATGGTGGCGGCCTCGCTCTGTTGGATAATCACCATCCCCTAGGCTGGTACCTTAACGAGGTCAGGAAGCCCACTCCAACCGCTGGAAGTCTGCCTTGTCAAGACCAATATTACGTAATCCAAGACTGCAAAGAGACCACCCTCTGTCTCACCCTAATAAAATCAACCTGTTAAGCTTGAAAAACCTACACACCTACCCCTATCTCCACACATAAACAAGGAAGAAGTCAGTAAACTCGGGCTAGCCATCCAGTATCCGCCTGACTTTGTACACGAGGGCTTCTGGGGAAAAGGGTTTCTCTATGATATCCAAACCCTTTTCCAGCACACCTTTTTCCTCCATGAATTCTCCCGTGTACCCGGACATGTAGATAAATTTCAGTCCTGGAATCATTTCTCTGGCCTTTTGGGCCATCTCAGGCCCGGCCATTCCAGGAAGTACCACATCTGTGAGCACCAGATCCACTTTGGACTTCCGTTCTTGCAACAAGCTAAGGGCTGCTTCCCCGCTGGCAGCCTCCAGCACCTTGTAACCGTGACGCTCCAGGATGGTCCTAACCAGCTTTCTTACTGGAGCCGAATCCTCTACCACCAGAACCGTCTCGCTTCCTGAAAGCACGGCCTCTGAGGCAGCCCACGGCTCTCTATCCAAAACAGCTATGTCCTCAGCCTCCATGGGAAGATATATCTTGAAGGTGGTGCCTTGACCCGGCTCGCTGTAAGCCCAGATGTATCCATGGTTTTGTCTTACTATTCCATAAACCGTGGAGAGCCCGAGGCCTGTGCCTTTTCCCACTTCCTTTGTGGTGAAAAAGGGCTCAAAGATCCTCTCCAAGGTCTTAGGATCCATGCCCACTCCGGTGTCGGTCACCGAAAGCCTGACATAAGGCCCTGGCGTCAGGCTGATCCCGTGGTCCCTGCCGTAGGACTCATCTAGATGGGCTATGTCTGTTTCCAAGAAAAGCTTCCCACCCTTGGGCATGGCATCCCTGGCATTGATCGCCAAGTTGAGTATGATTTGTTCCATCTGGTTGGGATCTATCTTTATCCACAAAGGTCTTGGGAAGAGCCTTGTGCTTAACCAGATGTTCTCCCCCAGCAGTGGGGCCAGCATGCGTGTAAAATTCCGAATCAATGAGTTCAGATCCATCACTTGGGGTCTTATGATCTGCTTGCGGCTAAAGGCCAGGAGCTGGCTGGTGATGGAAGCGGCTCTCATGGCTCCTTCTTTGATCTCACGTGCCTCGTCGTGGAAAGGCTCCCCGGCCTTGGTGGAGAGAAATATGAGATCCGCATAGGCCAGCACACTGGTCAGGGCATTGTTGATCTCGTGGGCCACACCTCCTGCTAGCCTTCCCACGGCCTCCATCTTCTGGGCCTGCAAAAGCTCTTGTTCCAGGCGCCTCTGCTCCGTCACATCCAGAAGCACCACCCTGGCTACAAGCTTTCCTTCCCTGTTCCTGGAAAAATGGGAGTAGACCCTTGCCCAGATTTCCTTACCGTCCTTGGTTCGACCAGGGTACTCCACCACATGGGGAACCTCTTGACCCTGGAGAAGTCTACTGATGCGTTGCCTAAGGATTTCCTTGCCTTCATCTGTCCACAGGTCGTACCCGGTCATGGAGAGAAATTCCTCCCGGGAATAGCCGAAGACGCGGATCATGTAATTATTTATGGTCAAGAAACGGGCTGTCTCCACATCTATCTCGTAAACACCGGCCGGTACCTGCTCAACCAGCTCCATGTACCTTGTCTCGGCTTCTTCCAGGGAGCGTTGGGCCATCTTTTGAGCTGTCACGTCCTTATAGATGGCGTAGATGCCATAGATCTCATCTCCAGACCTGATGGGGTAGCCTGTGATGACCACATCCAGGATTGAACCGTCCTTTTTTCTTCGCTGGGTCTCCAGGCACACAATTTCCCCTGCCAGCACCCTCCTTTGATTTTGGAATCCCTCTCCAGTGCGATCCTCAGGTTCAATGAGTTCCCACATGAGCCGGCCCACGGCCTCTTGCTGGCTGTATCCGAAAAGGCTTTGGAAAGCCTGGTTGATTCTGGTGATCCTGCCTTCCTGATCCAAGATGGCAGCGGCATCGGGCATTGCTGCAAAAAGCCCTTCCAAGAGGGCGTTGGTCCTTTGAAGCTCTTGTTGGGAGCGGATCACTTCGGTGACATCGGTCACGTTCCCCAACAAGGCCGCCTCACCTCTATACATGATTCTGTGGGCCAGAAGCACCACCCATCTCACTCCCTCTTTGGGGTTAAGGATCCTGAAGCTGTATGGCTCCGGGCTGAGGGTGCCCGCCAGGCGCTCACGAGCTTTGCTGCGGACCATCTCACGGTCCTCGGGATGGATGAACTCAAAGATATCAGACGAGTATATTTGGGCTGCATCTCTACCCAAGATCTTCTCGAAGGTTGGGTTCAAATAGATGATTCTATCGTGTTGAAACAGATAAATGCCCACCAGGGAATTTTCTACAAGAGTGAGAAAAAGCCTTCTTTCGGCATCCGAATCCCAGGGCTTAGGCGGGGTCTCCCTCTCCATCTGCTTTTCTCCATTCCAGGCTCAGGGCCTCTCAATGATAACACACCCAGGTGGCAGGGAAATATCTTAAGCACTCCCCCAAAAACATTTCAAGAAAGTCAGGTTCCTTTGATCAAACTGAATCCAGGGAAACGGGGCCTGTTTCCTCTATTTGCCTCGGGCTGTGGCGTGATATGATTGAAATCCACAAACTCCTTGAATTCCAGGTGCAACGGTGCAGCAAGAATGAGAAAGACCATACTGGTTGTTTACCACTCCCAATCTGGAAACACCTTGAGCATGGCCAAAGAGGTGGCCGATGGGGCGGCCTCCATCCCGGGTGTCAGGGCAGTGCTAAAGAGGGCTACTGAAACACAGGCCAGGGATCTGCTGGATTGTGACGGCCTTATTCTGGGCTCCCCCGAATACTTTGGTTACATGGCAGGAGCCTTGAAGGACCTCTTTGACAGAACATACGAGCAACTGAGAGGGCACCCCAGGATATTTCGGAAGCCCTATGCGGTTTTCATAAGCGCCGGCAATGACGGCCAGGGTGCTTTGCACAGCATCGAGCGCATATGTATCGGTTATCAGTTCAAAAAGGTGCAATCGCCCGTTGTCGCAAAGGGCCCGGTAACAGAGCAAGTCCTGGAGCGCTGCAGAGAATTGGGTCAGACCATGGCAGCGGGATGCGAAGCGGGAATCTTTTGAAGACTCACATTTACTCACTCAAGCTTCAAATCAGGCAGCATGGAGCCATGCTCCAGAAGATTTCTGTGCAGCTCAAAGCAACGGGAAAGGTCATGGCGAATGTGACCCAGGGGAGCCTCCTGCAGGTAGCGCAGGAGGTAATCCTTGTAAGCCGGGTGGGCGCACCTCTCTATGATCCTCTGTGCCCTTTGGGCAGGACCCAGTCCACGCAGATCCGCAAGCCCCTGCTCTGTGACCAGTATTTGCACTGAATGCTCGTTGTTGTCCACATGAGGGCACATGGGCACTATGTGGGATATTCTCCCTCCCTTGCTGATGGAAGGGCACATAAAGATGGAAAGGTAACTGTTTCTGGTGAACTCACCGCTTCCACCCACCCCGTTCATTATGTGCTGACCGCACACGTGGGTTGAGTTCACGTTACCATAAATATCCGCTTCCAAGGCTGTGTTCATGGCTATTACCCCAAGCCGCCTTATGATTCCAGGGTGATTGCTCAGCTCCTGGGGTCTTAGCACTATCTTGGAAGCAAAAAAGTCCATGTTGGATATCACCTTGTCCATGCAAGAAGGGCTCAGGTTAAGACTGGCGGCACTGGCCCCCAAGAGCCTGCCATCCATCATGAGATCCACCAAGGCATCCTGGTAAACCTCCGAGTACATCTGGAAGGGAGGCACATCCGGGTGCTCTCCCAAACTGGCCATGACAGCATTGGCCACATTGCCCACCCCTGACTGAAGCGGCAGGAATTCCTTGGGTATTCTGCCTGCAGAGACCTCATCCAGGAGAAAGCGTACCACATGGTGGGCAATGCGCTGGGAAACTTCATCAGGGGGTGAGAAGCCAGGCACGTGGTCCGGCTCGTTTGTTTCCACTATGCCCATGACCTTAAGGGGATCCACCACCGCGTAAGGCCATCCGATCTTTGTCAGAGGATGGTGTATGGGTATGGGGTTCCTGTGGGGGGGAGGCGGAAGCACCAGTATGTCTGCCATTTCCCGCAGCCTGGGGGACTGGCTGTGGTTGATCTCTATGATCACCTTTTGGGCGTGTTGGAGAAAGGTGGGGGAAGCTCCTATGGAGGTGGTCAAATAGACGCGGCCGTCAGGGGTTATCTCCGTGGCCTCTATGACCGCGAAATCTATTTTGCCGAAGAACCCGAAGATGACCGCCTGGGGTACGTGGGAAAGATGCATGTCCACGTACTCCACCTCCTGGGAGTTGATCTGTTTGCGCAAAGTGGGAGAGGACTGGTAAGGGGCCCGCCATGAGATGGCCTGCGCCCGGGCCATCTCTTCGTCCAAGTTCTCATCCGTGGAAGCCCCTGTCAGAACCCTTAATTTAAAGGGCTCACCCCGGCCATGGAGTTCCCTGGCCCTGGCAGCCAGGGCCTTTGGTACTGCTTTGGCCGAGGCCGCAGCTCCAAAGCCACTGAATGTGACCGTGGATCCGTGGGGGATAAAGGATGCTGCTTCCTCTGCACTGATCAGCGGGTAACGGGATTTCATAGCCGTGCCAACCTCCGCTCCAGATTGCATCCAGAATCAGGATTCCCAATAGACCTCGCCAACCCCATACTATTATAGCCGAGGTATTGTGGATTGACAGGCGAAAATCTGGTCCGAGTCTTATGGGGCCAGAAAAAGCCTTGGGCGACCCCGTGATGTTGTGGGGAAAAGGCTCTGTGTTCAGAACTGCTTAGACGGGGTTCTGCGCGGCCAGAGCCCTTGGGCCGCAGGGCTGGAGATGCATTTTTGGGAAAAAGCCTTGGCTGGGAGAGATGGATGTCAGAGCAGAATCAGGTTCCGGTCATAGAGGCTCGTGATCTGAGAAAGACCTTCGGCAGCATCGTGGCAGTGGAAGATGTGTGCTTTGTGGTGCAAAGGGGAGAGTGTTTCGGGCTTCTGGGGCCCAATGGAGCAGGCAAGACCTCCACCATCAGGATGACTTACGGTTTTTCACCCCTTTCTGGGGGCAGCCTGAGGGTCTTCGGGCTGGACATAAGGGATCACTGGAGGCTCATAAGAGCCAGACTGGGTGTCTGTCAGCAGGAAAACAGCCTGGATCCTGATCTTTCAGTGCAAGAGAACCTGGAGGTCTTTGCCAGGTACTTCGACATCCCCATCCCCCAGGCCAGGAGCAGGGCCTTGGAACTGCTCAGATTCGTGGGACTGGAGCACCGCAGCCGCTCTCCTGTGTCACAGCTCTCAGGAGGAATGATGCGGCGTCTTGTGCTTGCCCGTTCCCTCATAAACAGTCCGGAGCTACTGATCCTGGATGAGCCTACCACAGGCCTGGATCCACAATCCAGGCATCAGGTCTGGGAGCGCTTGGAAGCGCTAAAGAAAAGGGGCATGTCCATCCTGATCACCACCCATTACATGGAGGAGGCTGCCAGACTTTGTGACAGGCTGATCATCATGGATCACGGCAGGGTCCTCACCCAGGGATCCCCCTCGGATCTCATCAAGAAGTACGTGGGGAAAAATGTCATAGAGCTTAGCAGTCCCACCGAGGAAATCCGCGCATTCATAAGGGATCGAGGTCTGGATCACGAGGATTTGGGCCACAGACTGCTCATCTACACCCAAGAAGGGCAGGGGCTTTTTGATCTTCTTTGCAGGGGCCTTTCGGCCCAGGACTGCATACTTCGCATGGCCACCCTGGAAGATGTTTTCTTGAAGCTCACAGGGAGGGAATTGAGGGAATGAGCCGCTGGAACATATCGAGGCGCTTCATGAGAGTCTGGGAGAGAAACCTGAGGGTTTACCGAAGGACCTGGGCCATCAGCTTCATCCCCCCTGTGTTGGAGCCTGTCCTGTACCTGCTGGCCTTTGGGGTGGGGTTAAGCGCCCTTGTGGGTGAGGTGCACTATCGCGGATCACGGCTATCCTATGTGACTTTTATAGCCCCATCCCTTCTTTCCATAAACATCATGTACAACTCCTTTTTCGAGAACACCTATGCCTCCTTTGTGCGCATGTATTACCAAAAGACCTTCGATGCCATGCTGGCTACGCCCCTTTCCCTGGAGGAGGTGATCACAGGTGAGATCGTTTGGGGGGCTACCAAGTCAGTCCTGGCCACGGTCTTGATGCTGTGCGTGGTGAGTCTCTTTGGCCTGATACACTATCCCCACGGTCTATTGATCTTGCCCTTGGCTTTGCTGGGTGGCATTGCCTTTGGCTCCATGGGCATGCTTTTTACTTCTTTTGTGCCCCACATAGAGATGTTCAACCTGCCCATTTTCCTCCTCATAAGCCCCATGTTCCTCTTCAGCGGGACGTTCTTCCCCCTGGAGGTGCTTCCCCAGTGGGTAAGACCACTGGCCTGGGCACTTCCTCTGACTCACCTGGTGGAGGCCTCCAGGTCCCTGGCCCTGGGGCGTTTGGAGATGGAGCTTTTCTGGCACCTCCTGTACCTGAGCCTGCTAAGTTCAATATTGTTCCCCCTGGCAATAAGCAGGATGAGGGCCAGGCTCATTAAGTAAGGTGGCTGGTCTTGAGTCAAAAAAAGGTGGAATCTCGGATGGAAAGTCAAGGTGCGCATTTTCATCAATGGAGTCAGCCCTGGGTATCTTGGGCTCACCCCCTCTCATACAGCCCTTGTGAACAAGCGGGGGCAATTTCAATAAAGGAACATGGGCTTACCCATCACATGTCTTACCTTGGGGCGGTATTGCTCCATATCATAGAGTTCTCTTACGTCCACACGCTTCTGACCTGTGGTTATGGTGCTCAGAGGTATGTCTGTGTAGATGCCTTGGTGAAGGGCCACCAACCTGCCGTAGATGCCCTTGAGGGCAAGGGTTACTGCCATGGTGGCGTAATTGACCGCCACCATCAGGTCTAGGGAATCCGGCGCGCCGCTTCTCATCAGGTAGGAGAGCTGCTGAAAGATGATGTCTTCTCCGGTTAGTTTCCTCAATATCTCACCAGTTTCAAGGCCTATCCCACCCAGTTTCTTGTGGCCGTATGCGTCGGCCTCGCCCCTTTGGATCATTTCTTTGCCTATCATGCGGGCGCCTTCGGAGATGGTCAGCATGGCGTAGTTGCTGGGATTGGCCCTCTTGTCCTCCATGATGAGGCCTGCCAGTTTCTCCGGGTCAAAGGGCACTTCCGAGATTATGGCCCTGTCCACCCCGGCAAGGTAAGCGGAGATAAGAGATGTCTCCCCGCAATACCGCCCGAAGAGTTCTATTACTGCTATGCGCTCGTGGGAGCCCGCCGAGGTTCTCAAGGCGTGGATAAAGTTTACGCTCCTGGTCACCGCGGTGGAGAACCCGATGCAGTAGTCGGTGCCGAAAACATCGTTGTCCATGGTCTTGGGTATCGCCACTATGGGAAAGCCCTCTCTGTGGAGTCTTTCGGCAAAGCTCAAGGTGTCATCTCCGCCTATGGGAATGAGGCAGTCCACACCCAGGTGGGAGAGCACCTTGAGAACGTGCCCGGTGAAATCCCCTTTTTCCTGCCCCTGGGGTAACTGCTCCCTGAGGAATCCCGGCAGCTCCTTGGGCCGGACAGCCCCAGGATTGGTCCTGGAGGTGTGCAGGTAAGTCCCTCCTGTGCGGTCTATGGTGCGCACCATGGCCTTGTCCAGCCAAAGCAGGTTTTCCTGAAAGCTCTGTGGCTCATCCGGGTTGAAATTAAGAAGTCCGGCCCATCCCTTTCTGATGCCTAGAACCTTAAGCCCCTCATCTATGGCTCTGTAAACTATGGTTTTTATGCACGGGTTGAGACCAGGCACGTCTCCCCCGCCGGTCAAGACTCCCACCACCTTAGGCTTTCTCATGTTCCTTCTCCTGGCTGATTACACTCAACTTACCCTAGAAGGCATTACCCATTCCATTTACCAAGCATGGGGCGTTCAGTCCCAATCCATGGCATCCCAAAGCTGATTCCATCAGCTAGGCTCAAGAAGACTTCCTCTGTTACTCCATGATGAGTCAAGCCAGCATGACTAAAGACAAGCTGTGGGCCAGGGACCTTGGCTTCCAACTCTCCTGGCTTGAAGTATGATCCTTGCTGCACCAGGCCCCTGGAAGATCAAGGGCCTTATAGTGCATGCCCAATTTGGGATTTTTCCATCGGAAGCTTTGGGCGTCAAGACAGCTGCTCTGGCGGGTCAGCTCATGGATGATGTATTCTGGGTTTGGTTTGGATGAAAAGAGTGCCAGCAGCTTTTGGTGCCCAAGGGGACAAGAGATGTTGTTGTCGGATCTGACTTCCACACCAGTGGTGGACTCCCACGTGCACGTTTTTCCGGATCGTCTGGCCCAAGCAGTGAGAAAATGGTTTTCGTGCCATGCTTGGGAATTCTATGAGCATGGCAGCGCTGAGCAACTCCTAAGCAAGCTCTTCAAAGCTGGTTTGCACGGGGCAGT
This sequence comes from bacterium, assembly GCA_037481695.1. Lineage (NCBI taxonomy): Bacteria > bacterium. The sequence continues at coordinate 144,277 of JBBFLE010000007.1, forward strand.
GCTTTTGGCCTATGCCCACAAGCCTGGGATTTCCCAGGGCTTGAACGAGTTTGTGGCCAATTTGACAGAGAAATTCCCCCGGGCCGTGGGCCTGGCCACAGTGCACCCGGGGGACAGGGACCCCAGGGGAATTCTGAGGAGGGCTTTTCAGGAGCTGAAATTGAAGGGGGTAAAGTTGCACTGCCATGTGCAGCTTGTGGCCCCCGATGACCCGGTTCTGGATTGGGTTTACCAAACAGCCTTGGACTGGGGGTTTCCGGTTATCATTCATGCCGGCAATGAGCCCTACACACCGGCCTACGGTTTGGATGTAAGACAAATAACAGGCGCCCACAGGGTAGAGCGGGTCCTGAAGCGCTTCCCAGAGCTAAAATTGATAGTTCCGCATCTGGGTTTTGGGGAGTCACAGCTCTTCTACGCACTCCTGGACAAATATCCCAACCTGTACCTGGACACCACCATGATGCTGGCCGGGTTTTTCCCGGTGTGTGTAGAAAGAGAGCCCTTGTTGCGCTACTGTCAGAGGATCCTATACGGAAGCGATTATCCACACATTCCTTATGAATGGGACAGGGAGCTCAAGGCGCTCATTAGCCTGGAACTGGGGGATGCTCCTAATGGAATGATTTTGTGGGAGAATGCCAGGGAGCTTTTTGGTTTTGGGCTTTGAATCTCAACCATTCAAACTGCCTTGGCAGGAGGTGAGGCTGTCTTGAACGTGCTGCTCATGGAGGTGAACCCCTACGTGCCAGCTTCCCTTCCCATATCTTTGGGCTATCTGGCTTCGGTGCTGGGAAGGGAGGGACACAGGGTAAAGCTCTTGAACATAGGAGAGTCCACGGAACTCTCCGTGGCAGGACTGCAGAGCCTACTGGCCGAATTCAAGCCCGGGTTGGTGGGCATGGCCGCCTATCAGAGAAACATGCTGCTGCTCAAGGGACTATGCAGATTGATAAAGGAAACGGAGCCTGGTACCAGAATCATCCTGGGAGGCCCTCAGGCCACATTCATGCCTTCGGAAGCCCTCAAGGAGCTGCCGGATGTGGACTTCATCTGCAGGGCAGAGGGGGAGATGGTCATAACAGAGGTGACCAGCGCTCTGGAATCAGGCTGCCTGGAAAAACCAGTAAGGGGTACCACCACAAGGCTCGCCTCTGACCACTGGGAGGATGGAGAAGAGATGGAGCCTCCAGAGGACTTGGACAAGTACCCATCTCCTTTCTTGGATCAGGTGCTAGATTTGCAGGAGCTGGAAGAGGCCATACTCTTGACCTCCAGGGGTTGCCCCTATGGGTGTGTTTTCTGCTATACCCCAAGGGCATGCAAAAGACGCATCAGGTACCACTCTGTGGAGCGTGTACTGGAAGAGATGACCTGGCTCAATGGAAAAGGTATAAGACGATTTTGGATGGCAGATCCCAGCTTTTCCTTCCAGAGGGAACGCACCCAAGAGATCCTGGAGGGGATCCTCAGAAGGGGTATTCATGCAAGCCTCTGGCTTGAGACCAGGGCGGACCTCGTGGACAAGGAGCTTTTGGCACTTATGGCCAAAGCAGGGGTCAGGGTGGTGGCCTATGGACTGGAGTCAGCCTCGCAGAGGGTCTTGGAGCTGCTAGGCAAAAGTATTTCCCTTGAGACTCTTGGCAGGGCCGTGAATATGAGCCGGAGCCACGGGCTTGATGTGGAGCTCTTCAGCCAGTACGGACTTCCTGGAGAGACCCAGCAAGATGCGATTATGACTCTGGAGTTTGTGCGCTCCCTGGTGCCCATACGGGGCAACACCAACGCACAGCAGATGAGGCTCTATTTTGGAGCTGCCTTGACAGATGACCCCGAGAGTTACGGCATACGTCCCCTGGACCGTGAGCGACCTGCCTACATCTCTGTGGGGGCCAGATATGAGACAAAATGGATGAGCGCAGAGCAGATACATCAAGTCCGGGATCTTTGGCAAGCAGCCTCCCTAGACGGTGGAAAGAGGATGGTATCTTGAGTTCCCCAGTAAAAGCCATCAAAAGGGTCTATGTGATTTTAGATGAACCATTGCCAGAAAGAAAACCTTCTTTCCAGGCCCTGGATTTGATCTTTCCCTTCTTGAATCACCAGGCAGATCTGTATCTGGTGATAGAGGATCCAATCCTTTTGTTTGAGGATTTCTACGCAGTCTTGAACAGAGCGGCCAGGCTTTTGAGAAAACATGGAATACTGAGGCTTCAGCTACGGCCGGTGCATCCGGTCACGGCCCCAAGAGCAGGGGAGCTGGGGGATCTTTACCTGCTGGTATCGGCCCTTGCAAAACCCTTTCACCAGGAGGCATTGGCTCACCAGGTGGCCTCCAGATGGATGCTTTTGCCTGTACTTAGAGCCAGGTCAGAGGCCGAGGTGGAGCAGGCCCTGGAGCTTACTGCTTTGCTCAGGGAAAAGATGATATTGCCCAGCCTTAGCCTTCCGGCTTCCCCCAGGCTGGGACAGTGGGCTCAGAGACTTGATCTTGGCAAAGGCCGCCTTCTGTTGGAGGATCCAGGAGGGCCTCTGCAGAATGTTTTTTTCCATGATCTGCTGGACGAGATGCTCTCTTGGTCTCTTTCCTCCAAGGGGGGGTTCTCTGTGGAGCCCTGCAGGTCTCTCATACTGGATGCTGGGAAAGCCCTGGCCCGGGTGTGCCCCTGGGATGAGTGGAGACCACTAGAAGATCTGGGAGAATTCCTCTGTGGGTTCAAGAGTCCCAAGAGCTGCTTGGAGTGCTGGGAGGAGCTTCCAGTGCAGATGGAAGATGTGATTCGATGGAACGGCCGGGAGGAGGAAGGAGGTAGAATTAGCCATCAGATGGGAGTGTTTGCCCTCAGTCGGGGGGATGTGAACAAGGCTCAAATGCATCTTAGGGCCGGGCTAGAGATGGCCAGATCCCCTCAGCTGAGATTTGAAAGCCTTCTTTACTTGGGGATCATCCAATTACAGCAAAGCAGGCTGGAGCAGGCCCATGAACTCCTGGAAGAGGCCCGAGAGCTCAATCCGGATTCTTCAGAGGCCCTGTATCAACTGGGAAGGTGTCATTTTGCCTGGAAGGACTACATAGAGGCCTCCCAATTCTTTGAAGAAGCGCTAAGGGCAGGGCCAGGGGAAGTGATCCAGGAGGATCTTCTGCTACAGTTGGCCATTTGTCACATAAACCTGGAGGAATTCCAGGAGGCCTGGGAGGTTCTCAAGCAAACAAGGGCTGGCACGCCACCTGTGCTTTTTTATAAAGGTATGGCTCTTCTGGGCCAAGGTAAAATAGAGGAAGCCCTAAAGAGCTTCAAGAAGGCCCTCAAAGGGGGACCCGAAGCCGAGGACTTGCCCTCGGTGCTTTTCTACATTGCCCATTGTTTGAAGGAAATGGGAAAGTTCAGGGAGGCCGTTACATGGCTGCAAAAGGCTTTGGAGGCAGATCCCCGAAGCTACGAAGCCTGGAACCTGCTGGGCTTTTGCCGTTTCAAGTTGGGGCTTCACCACCAGGCCATTGAGGCCTTCTTGAAAGCTCTTGAGATAAACCCAAGCTCTGCCATAGATCTGGCCAACATAGCAAGCAATCTGAGGGACCTGGGAGACAGGGAAGCAGCGGTGACTTGGTACAGGAGGGCCCTGGCCCTGGATCCCACCCTTGGCTTTGCCGCCCAAAACCTGCAAAGACTCTTGGAGGAATCCGGAAACTGAGAGATCTTTCAGTCCGGGAGCTGGAGCTCTTGGGTCTTATAAAGCTCCGGCCTTCTGTGCCTTAGGAAGTGGGCCAGGGGATGGTTTCTTACCCTGTGGATCTCCTTTGCTCTCAACAAGCCCACGGCCACTGCTTGATCCTCTGCAATTTGCCATGCCAGAAGCTTCCCTTTGGGATCAAAAATAAGGGATACCCCCGGGAATCTAAGACCTGCCCCGTTGCCACCGGCCTGGTTGCAGGCCAGCACGAAAACACCGTTGTCATAGGCACGGGCGGGCATGAAGCGAAGCCATCTCTCCATCTTCTCCTTGGGGGATTCCCCCGGTGAGGCACTGGGAAAAAAAAGGATTTCGGCTCCATCCAGGGTAAGCTTAAGGGCCCACTCCGGGAAGTGAGCTTCGTAACAAAGGGCAACGGCCCCCAAAGCAGGACCTGCCTTAAAAATAGCCGAATCACCGCCTGGCGCAAAAACGGAAGCTTCCTGCGGGCTCAGGTGGGCCTTTCTGTAAACGGTAATCTGGCCTTGGGCAGAGATGGCCAGGTGGGTCAGGAAAAATCTGCCCCAAGAAGACTTCTCCATCATTCCCACAAGAAGAAAGACCTTTCTTGACAAGGATAGCTCTCTCAATCTGTCTATCCAAGGATTCTCCAGAGGCATTGCCCAACTCCTTGCCTCTTGCGGCCGGACCGAATAACCGGTCAGACATGCCTCTGGAAAACAAAGCAGCTCCACACCTTCCTCTGCAAGGGAATTCGCAATTACACTGATGCCCGATACCACCGCCTCTGGGTTTCCTCCTGGGCAATTCATGGATATGGCTGCAACCTTCAAGTCCCTTTCCATGGGCCTAACCCCGGGCTGGCTCTGTTTCGAAGCAAAGGGATTATATCTTGACAGTGAAGCCAAAACAATTTATAAACTTATGTCCTTCTGTGGGATGATCTGGGTAGCCTCTGAACTGGATTCAGATTAGAGGGCCAACCTGATAGGCAGCTATGCTTTTGATTTTTTTTGTGAAATCAAATGAAGGGGGGGAGGATCCTTAAGGCTAGGGCGGGAGACGTCGGGCACCTGGGTTTAGAGATGGTGCGCAGGCTGAGTCTGATTAAGGGGAGCATAAAGTATGGGAGGTGAATGAGGATGGCGAAATCCGAGACCCCGTTGTTGGATGAACTGGAAAAGGGGCCATGGCCCAGCTTCGTGAAGGACATCAAACGGGTGGCCGAACGAAAGCCCATGGCCAAGGATCTGTTGCGGCAGCTGGAGCTCTCTTACAAAGATAAGATCGGTCACTGGAAGCATGGCGGAATCGTGGGTGTGACAGGATATGGCGGAGGGGTGATCGGCCGGTATTCAGATCGTCCAGATCTTTTCCCCAATGTGGCTCACTTCCACACAATGCGTATCAATCATCCTTCCGGATGGTTTTACACCACCAAAGCCCTTCGAACCATCTGTGATATTTGGGACAGACACGGCAGCGGCCTGACCAATATGCACGGCTCCACAGGTGACATCATCTTGTTGGGGACCTTCACAGAACACTTGCAGCCTTGCTTTGACGAGCTTTCAGAGGCAGGGTTTGATCTGGGCGGATCTGGCTCTGCTCTTAGAACCCCCAGCGCGTGTGTTGGCCCTGCCAGGTGTGAGTGGGCCTGCTATGACACCCTGGATGCCTGCAATGACGTGACCCACGAGTTCCAGGACTACCTCCACAGACCCATGTGGCCTTACAAATTCAAGATAAAATTCTCCGGCTGTCCCAATGACTGCGTGGCAGCCATAGCCAGGTCAGACCTGGCTGTCATAGGGACCTGGAGGGACAAGATAAGAGTGGATCAGGCCGCTGTGCAGGCATACGTGGCTGGCGAGATATCGCCTGCTGCTGGCGGTGGCGGCAAGAAGGCCAAGTTTGACATACAGAAGGATGTCATAGAGCTTTGCCCCACTCGCTGCATGGAGTGGAATGGAAAGAAGCTCACGATCTACAACGATGACTGCACCCGCTGCATGCACTGCATCAATGTGATGCCCGAGGCGCTCAGGCCAGGGAAGGATACCGGAGTGACCATCCTTGTGGGCGGCAAGGCACCTATTTTGGAGGGTGCTCTCATGAGCTGGGTTCTGATACCCTTCATGAAGTTCGAGAGCCCCTATCAGGAGTTCAAGGATCTGGCTGAGAAGATCTGGGAATGGTGGGATGAGAACGGAAAGATGAGAGAGAGGTTGGGGGAGGTCATAGAGCGCATGAGCATGAGGAAGTTCCTGGATGCCATGGGGCTTCCTGCTGTGCCCCAGATGGTCAAGACCCCGCGCTACAACCCCTACATCTTCTTCTAGGCCGATTGCTTTTGGGGCAAGTGGTAGCTGAGGCTGGGAAACGGCGAAAACAGAAAGTGAAACCCGTCATTACAAGGAGTTTGGCACGGGACATATCGAGGAGGTAAGCGCAAATGGGTAAGACAGACATTGGTCCTCCGGATTTCCGAAATTTCCTTCCACCCATTATCAAGAAGAACTATGGCAAGTGGAAATACCATAGGATCCTGGAGCCTGGTGTTTTGGTGCACGTGTCGGAAACCGGTAAGGAAGTTTATACGGTCAGGATGGGTTCGGGCCGCCTGGTCACGGTGGATTTCATAAGAGAGGTGTGCGACCTGGCTGACAAATATTCCGATGGTTATCTACGCTTCACGAGCCGCCACAACGTGGAGTTTCTCTTGACGGACAAGAAGAAAATAGCTCCCCTGAAAAAGGAGCTGGCGGCCAAGGGTTGGCCCATAGGCGGCACGGGGCATTCGGTGACAAGCATAGTGCACACTCAGGGCTGGGTGCATTGCCACACGCCGGCCACTGACGCCTCGGGTGTGGTCAAGAGCGTCATGGACGAGCTTTTCGAGTACTTTGGCTCTCACAAGCTTCCGGCGCAGGTTAGGATAGCTCTGGCCTGTTGCCTTAACATGTGCGGGGCAGTGCACTGTTCTGACATTGCCATCCTGGGTGTACACACAAAGCTTCCTAAGGTGGATCACGAGACCTTGAGGAATGTGTGCGAGATTCCAACAACCATAGCGGCCTGTCCTACAGGTGCCATCAGGCCCCATCCTGACAAGGAAAAGAAGAGCGTCATCGTGAATCCAGAAAGGTGCATGTACTGCGGCAACTGCTACACCATGTGCCCAGCCATGCCTCTGGCCGATGGCGAGGGCGACGGGATCTCCATCTGGGTGGGAGGCAAGGTGTCCAATGCGCGGCACACTCCCATGTTCTCAAGGCTGGCCATTCCCTACTTGCCCAACAATCCTCCCAGGTGGCCAGAGGTCACATCGGCCATCAAGAACATCGTGGAAGTGTATGCAAAGCACGCCAACAAGTACGAGCGCATTGGAGAATGGATAGAGAGGGTAGGCTGGGAGAGGTTCTTCAAGCTGACAGGCATAGAGTTTACGCCGCTTCACATAGATGATTACAAGCTTTCCACAACTACATTTAGAAACACCACACAATTCAAGTGGGGTTGAAAAATGAGCAACGAGGAAGTCAAGCAGAGGATCCTGGCGTGGTTCCAAAGCCAGAAGAAGAGCCGGTTTTACATCAAGGATGTGGAAAAGGGTCTCTCGGACATCCCCAAGTCTGAGGTGAAGAAGGCTGTAAAGGAGATGATCGACGAGAAGACACTCGAGTATTGGTCAAGCGGAAGCACCACCTATCTGATGCTTCCAGGAGCAAAAAAAGACGAGTAAATCCAGGTGGGGGCAGGGCTCCAAGCCCTGCCCTGCTTGCTGGATCGGCGAGCCCCGGCTCCGAAGGGTGGGTCCCTGCCCCGAGGAGAAGGGGCTGTATTTCGAGGTGTATCCGTGGTTGGAACATGTCCGGGGCTCATAGTAGCCGGCCTGAGGGGAGGATCCGGAAAGACCCTCCTTACCATGTCCCTTATTGCCTGCTGGAAGGCCGGGGGCAGGTTGGTGGTTCCCTTCAAAAAGGGTCCTGATTATATAGATGCCGCCTGGCTGGCCGTGGCCTCCGGAAGACCTTGTTACAACCTGGATCCCTACTTGATGAGTCCTGAGCAGATTCTGGCAAGCTATGCACGTCGCACAGAGGCAGCTCAAGGGGCGGTGGTGGAGGGCAACAGGGGACTTTTCGACGGAGTGGATGAGCACGGCACCTTCTCCACAGCAGAGCTGGCCAAGCTATTGGGGCTTCCGGTGGTGGTGGTTCTGGATGTTACCAAGACCACCCGTACGGCTGCTGCCATGGTCCTGGGGCTGAGGGCCATGGATCCAGAGCTGTGCATAGCCGGGGTGGTGCTGAACCAGGTTGGCAACTCCCGTCATGAGTCTGTTATCAGGAAGAGTGTGGAGCACTATGGAGGCGTTGAAGTGCTGGGGGCCCTGCCCAGACTTAGGGATCTGGGACTACCTGAGAGGCACCTGGGTCTGGTACCACCGCCTGAGAAGGGGGATGTGAAGGCGGTCCTGGAGCGGGCAGCACAGAGTGTATCCAGGCATGTGGAAGTGGATGCCTTATGGGATCTGGCCCAGAAACATACCAGGGGGATCCCCCAGGTGCATCTTTACAGGGCCAAGAGGCAGGCATCCAGAGGTAGAGCCAGGTTGGGGGTAATAAGGGACGCGGCATTTCACTTCTACTATCCGGAGAACCTGGAGGCCCTGGAAGATGCAGGGCTTGAGCTTGTGGAGATAGACGCCATAAAAGATACTGGATTGCCCGAGGTGGATGGGCTTTACATGGGGGGAGGATTTCCCGAGATGTTTGCCTCAGCCCTGGCAGACAATCAAGGGCTCAGAAGGGAAATAAGGTCCTTGGCAGCCGAGGGTTTACCTATTTACGCCGAGTGCGGAGGGCTCATGTATCTCGGGGAAGGCATCCGGGCAGCCGGTAGGTCTTATCCCATGGTGGGGGCCCTACCACTTTGGACCGAGTTTACCGACAGGCCCCAGGGGCATGGCTATACGGCCTTGGAGGCTGTGGTGGAAAACCCCTTTATTCCCAAAGGGGATATTCTCAGAGGACACGAATTCCACTACTCCAGGGTGGTCAGTCTGGAGGAATCCAAAGTTGAATTTGCCTTTGCAGTAAAAAGAGGCAAGGGCTTGGATGGACGAAGAGACGGTATAATGAGAAAAAACATCCTGGCGTCATACACTCATCTTCATGCTGTGAGTCGTGAAGACTGGGCGTGGCGCCTGGCCGGATGTGCTGTTGCCCGCAAGGCCTCGGCCCAAAGATCGGCCCTCAAAGCCCTTCCTTAAGGGGGAGAGATTCCAAGGAGTTGCAAGTCCCAGGGGGGGACAATAACCAGATCGTGAGAGTCTGGAAAACAAAGGGTAAGGAGGACAGGAGATGGCCACGATTGAGTTGGCAGGCAAGGCTTATGAGGTGGATGAGGACGGCTTTCTTCAGGAGCTAGATAAGTGGAGCCCTGAGTTCGCCCAGGCATTGGCTCCGGCAGAGGGTATAGAGGGTTCCCTCACAGAGGAGCACTGGAAGGTCATCAACTATCTCAGGGACTATTACAAGGAGTACGGGATCGCTCCTATGATCCGAAAGCTTTGCAAGGACACCGGTTTCAACCTCAAGAAGATCTATGAGCTCTTCCCCACGGGCCCGGCCAAGGGGGCCTGCAAGCTGGCAGGGTTGGCCAAACCCACAGGCTGTGTGTGAGGGCAAAGCCAAGCGGAGCCTCTGGCGCAGTGTTTCGGGGCTGGAGTGCTCCGCTTTTTTGAGGCTCGCGGGGGCAGAGAAGCCGGGTCATCTATTGTCCAAACCTGCCTGAGCCGTTTTTCCCTTGACAAAGGAGCAAGGATCGACTAAATGGTGCACTCTGATCTTGCTCCTTAGGCAAAGCCGAGGCTGCAGAAGGCAGTGGCCCGTAGGCTTTGAAGAAGTTGACTCCCGGAGCCCGGATCCCCAGCGGAGAGCGGAACGGTTCTATGTTGCAGAAGCTGTTGGCTGAGAAACGAGAGGCGATCCTGAAGCGGTGGTTGGATGTGGTTTTGGATGCATATCCGGCTGACACCCGGAACTTCCTGAGATCTCCCAAGAATCAGTTCACCAATCCCGTAGGTCATACCATTGCCCAAGGCATGGTCTCATTGTACGACCAATTCTTGCTGGCAGACGAATTGCCGCCACAGACCAACCAGGCGCTGGATAGATTGGTGCGTATAAGAGCCGTACAGAACATGACAGCTTCTGAGGCTTTGGGCTTCATCCCAGCCCTGAAGCTAATTCTCAGGGAAGAGCTGGGGGAGCTTAGGGGAGAAGATCTCCAAGATCTCAGAGGGCTGGAGGACAGAATAGATCGGCTGACCCTTTTGGCCTTTGACATATACAGCGCTTGCAAGGAGAGGCTGTACCAGATACGGGTGGAAGAGATCCGCACACGTACGGAACGGCTTCTCAAGATGGCCAACCTGGTCTTTGATTGGCCAGAGGAGCAAAGCCAAGAGCCGGCCCAGGAACCTAGGGGCCTTTGAGAAGGAAACACGAAGCGTTTTAGCTGGACTCGGTAGGTCTTGATTGTAGGGAATTCGATTCCAAGCGAGGTGAGGATCCATGGGAATGGGGTTTTCGCTTTTCGCCGTAGTTATCTTGACTTGTGTGGCTTTGGCCGGGGTAGGGGCTGCCGGTTTTAATTACTTCTTCGGGGTCATAATACCCTACATCTCCATCGCACTATTCATACTGGGTTTCATATATAGGGTCGTGCGTTGGGGGGCCTCACCGGTGCCTTTCAGGATAACCACGACTTGTGGGCAGCAAAAGTCACTGCCTTGGATCAGGTCGAGCCGCCTTGAGAATCCTGCAGACACAGTTGGAGTGGTACTCAGGATGGCTCTGGAGGTATTGCTGTTTAGAAGTCTTTTCCGCAATACCAAGACCCAACTGCAGGGTCAGAAGGCAGGTTATGCCAGTGCCAAGTGGCTTTGGCTGGCAGGGCTGACCTTTCATTATGCTTTTCTCACCATAGTGATTCGCCACACGCGCTTTTTCACAGAACCCATTCCCTTTTTCGTGAAGTGGATAGAGGAACTGGACGGGCTTTTCTCCATAGCCGTGCCCACTGTTTACTTGACAGATCTGGCTTTGGTGGGAGCGGTGACATTTCTGTTTGTTCGCAGGGTGGTAATTCCCCAGGTGCGCTACATATCTCTTCCTGCAGACTACTTTCCTCTTTTTCTGATCCTGGCAGTAGCCATATCGGGGATCATCACAAGACACTTCTCCAAGGTGGATCTGCTGGGAGTAAAGAGCCTGGCTCTGGGGCTTTTTACCTTCAAACCCGTGATTCCGGAGGGAGTGGGCCTTTCCTTTTATGTACATCTGTTTCTGGTCTGTGCTCTCATAGCCTATTTCCCTTTCAGCAAACTCATGCACATGGGTGGGGTCTTCCTGAGTCCCACGCGCAATCTTACAGGAGACAGTCGAAGGAGACGCCACGTGAATCCCTGGAACTATCCGGTCAAGGTGCACACGTACGAGGAGTATGAGGAAGAATTCAGGGACAAGATGATCCAGGCTGGATTGCCGGTGGAGAAGAGGGAGTAGCCATGTTGAAGACAAAGCCTCAGGAGCTGCTGAATATCGACTACAAGCCTCCCAAGACGGGGTGGATGAAGACACCAGTGGATTTCAGGCCCGGCACCTGGTGTTACAGCGCCCTGCCCAAGAATCTGAGGGTGCTGGGGCTTCCCAACCCCAGGGACTGGCAGCCTTCGGACGAGGACTGGAAGCTGCCTCCCAACTGGAAGGAAACCATAATCAGGGGATTCAAGGAGAGGCTGGACAGGTTCCGCTCCTTCAAACTCTTCTTGGATATATGCGTGCGCTGTGGGGCATGCGCTGACAAATGTCACTTTTACATCGGCTCAGGGGATCCCAAGAACATGCCGGTCTTGAGGGCGGAGCTGATCAGGTCTGTTTACAGACGTTATTTCACTGCTGCAGGCAAGATCCTGGGCGAGCTTTGTGGCGCCAGGGACCTCACAGAGGATGTACTGAAGGAGTGGTTTTACTACTTTTACCAGTGCACAGAGTGCCGACGCTGTTCGGTATTCTGCCCTTATGGCATAGACCAGGCCGAGATCACCATGATGGGCCGGGAGCTTCTGAACCTGGTGGGCTGCAACATAAACTGGATCTTGGAGCCTGCAGCAAACTGTTACAGAACAGGGAATCATCTGGGCATCCAACCTCACACCTTCAAGGACATGATAGAGTTTTTCCTTGATGACATAGAAAACATAACAGGCATAAGAATAGAGCCCAGCTTCAATAGAAAAGGGGCTGAAATCCTCTTTGTGACTCCCTCCGGAGACGTGTTTGCAGACCCGGGCACCTATACTCTCATGGGGTATCTGATGCTCTTCCATGAGATAGGCCTGGATTATACCTGGAGCACTTACGCCTCCGAAGGAGGTAACTTTGGGCTTTTCTCTTCCCACGAGATAATGAAAAGGCTCAATGCCAAGATGTACGCCGAGGCCAAACGCCTGGGGGTCAAGTGGATCCTGGGAGGGGAGTGCGGCCACATGTGGAGGGTCATACACCAGTACATGAACACCATGAACGGTCCGGCGGACTTCCTGGAAGAGCCTGTCTCACCCATTACTGGTACCAAGTTTGAAAATGCCAAGGCCACCAAGATGGTGCACATAGTGGAATTTACGGCTGATCTTATCCGCAACAAGAAGCTGAAGCTGGACCCCAGCAGAAACGACCACCTGAGGGTGACCTTCCACGATTCCTGCAACCCGGCCAGGGCCATGGGCTTTTTTGAGGAGCCCAGGTACGTGCTAAAGAATGTGTGCAACAACTTCTTCGAGATGCCCGAGGAAACCATAAGGGAAAAGACCTTCTGCTGCGGTGGTGGAGCAGGGCTGGGCACAGACGAGAACCTGGAGATGAGAATGCGCGGGGGCTTCCCCAGGGCCAACGCGGTTCAGTACGTGCACGAAAAGCACGGAGTGAATCGTCTGGCCTGTATATGCGCCATAGACAGGGCAACGCTCCACTCTCTTATGGATTACTGGGTCCCGGAGGTTCAGGTGACCGGCATTCACGAGCTTGTGGGCAATGCCCTGGTGATGAAAGGGGAGAAACCTCGGGAGTTGGATCTGCGAGGAGAGCCTCTCATGGGAACGGAGGGCGGCGGGGATGTATAACGCGGGAAAGATCATAATCGGACTTGTGGTCTTTGTGGCTCTAATGACTTTCCCTTTCTGGTACAACGCAGGGAGGGCTGCTGTGGCCCCTGAGCTGGTACTGCCCACCAAAGAAAAGCAATGCGTGGAGTCCACCTCTTTCATGCGGGCCAAACACATGGAGCTCATAGATGAGTGGCGCCATGCAGTGGTAAGGGAGGGCCAGAGGATATATGTGGGCCTGGGAGGCAAGAAGTTCGACATGAGCCTCCAGAACACGTGCATGAGCTGTCACAATGAGAAGGAGAAATTCTGCGATCGTTGTCACACCTACGTGGCAGTGTCACCCAACTGCTGGTCCTGCCACCTAGAGCCCAAGGAGATGAAGTGATGGAGCGCAGCCGACGCAGCTTCCTTAAGATCGCCGGGATCTCGGTCTTGGGGGTGGGGGCCAAGCCTCTTTCCCAAGCTCTGGCAGCAGCTCAGGGCTCCAAGACAGGCCCGGATCCCAGGGCGCTTCCTGGGAAGCGTTGGGCCATGGTAGTGGATCTCAAGAAGCCGTGCCCCGACAACTGCCGGGACTGCTTCGAGGCCTGTCACAAGACCCACAACGTACCTTCCATGCCCAACCCCAAGGATGAGGTGAAGTGGATCTGGAATGAGAGCTTCCCGCACGCTTTTCCAGGCCAGGAGCATGATTTCCTGGACGAAGCCCTGAAGAAACATCCGGTGATAGTTCTTTGCAATCATTGTGATAATCCCCCTTGCGTGAGGGTTTGTCCCACCAAGGCCACCTTCAAGAGGGAGGATGGCATAGTGATGATGGATTATCACCGCTGCATAGGCTGCAGATTCTGCATGGCGGGCTGTCCCTTTGGGGCCAGGAGTCTGAACTGGAGGGATCCCAGGCCCTTCATAAAGGAACTGAACAAGGAGTTTCCTACCCGCACACGAGGGGTTGTGGAGAAGTGCAACTTCTGTGAAGAGAGGCTGGCCAAGGGACAGAAGCCTGCATGTGTGGAGGCCTGCAAAGAGAAAGTTCTTTTCTTTGGGGATCTCGAAGATGCTGGGAGCGAGATCAGAAGGCTTCTCAAGGTGCGAACGGCCATCCGCCGCAAACCGCAACTGGGCACCATGCCTCAGGTGTACTATCTAGTGTGAGGTGACCATGCTGGAGAAGGCTCTAGTAGGAAGCAGGAAATACTATGGCTGGGTGAGTATTCTGCTGCTCTTCATGGGGGTAGGTTTCATCTGCTACCTGCTCCAGCTCAGCGAAGGCCTGGGCATAACGGGCATGAGCAGGGATGTATCCTGGGGACTCTACATAGCCCAGTTCACCTTCCTGGTCGGGGTGGCAGCTTCGGCCGTGATGCTGGTGTTGCCTTACTACCTTCATCATTACAAGACCTTCGGCAAGATAACCATACTGGGGGAGTTCCTGGCTGTCTCTGCCGTGACCATGTGTTTGACCTTCATAATAGTGGATCTGGGTCAACCGGCCCGAGCCTTCAACGTGCTCTTATATCCCACTCCCAATTCCATCCTTTTCTGGGACATGGTCGTGCTAAACGGTTACCTTTTTCTGAACATTCTTGTGGGATGGACAGTCTTGAGTGCCGAAAAGAAAGGCTTGGCGCCACCTAGCTGGGTCAAACCCTTCATCTACATATCTATACCCTGGGCCATAAGCATCCATACTGTGACAGCCTTCATCTATGCGGGGTTACCTGGGAGAGGCTTCTGGCTGACGGCCATCATGGCTCCACGCTTTCTCTCCTCGGCCTTTGCCTCGGGACCTGCACTGCTGATCCTGTTTTGTCTCATCATCAGGAGGCTGACCAAGTTTGATCCGGGCAGGGAGGCCATTCAGACCCTGGCCAAGATCGTGACCTATGCCATGCTGGTGAGCATATTCTTCGTGCTCATGGAGCTATTTACTGCCTTCTACAGCAAGATTCCAGAGCACATGCACCATTTCCAGTATCTTTTTGTGGGCCTCCATGGCCATACTACATTGGTGCCCTGGTGGTGGGCTTTCATGATAATGGCCGTTGTGGCAGCCTATCTCCTGGTGAATCCCAGAACCCGAAGCGACGAGAGGCTCCTAGCCGTGGCCTGTGCCATGGTTTTCATCTCCCTTTGGATAGAGAAGGGGCTGGGGCTTGTGGTCACTGGCTTCATACCCAACCCCATGGACAAGGTCTTCGAATACTCGCCCACATGGCCCGAGGTTTTCATAACCCTGGGGGTTTGGGCCATGGGTTTTCTGATCTTGACCGTGCTTTACAAGATCGCGATTTCTATCAAGGAAGAAAAAGGGGTTTGAAGGTATTTGTGGCCTGGGCGAAGAAAGAGAGCTCCTGAGAGATTCAGGCCCGAGGATGGGCTTTGGCACGTGAAGGGGGGTAAGCAGTATGAAGGAAATAAAGAAGATACTCTGGCCTACGGATTTATCTGAAAATTCGGCTCTGGCACTTCCCCTGGTAACCTCCCTTTCCCAGAAGTATGGGGCTCAGATCCACCTGATCTTCGTGGCCGAGGACATAGATCAAGTGGTGAACTTCTATGGACAGGATCACCCAGGCCCAGTGAAGGAGTTCAAGGAATGGGTGATGAGGAAGGCCACCAAGCGCATGGAAGAAATCTGCCAGGCAGAGCTGGGAGGCTGCCCCTATTACCAGAAGCGGATCTTGGTGGGGGACCCGGCTCAGGAGATACTCAAGTACGTGGAGCAGGAGGGAATCGATCTGGTGGTGATGGCTACCCACGGCCATGGAGCCTCCACCCATGAGCATCGCCCAGGCCAGGCTGTTTTCGGAAGCGTGAGCGAGGAAGTGGTAAAAAACTCCCCTGTGCCGGTATTGACTGTGACCCCACCACGGAAGGGGTGAGTTGGGCTGGAAGCTCCTTGACAGCTTTGGAATGGTTCTCTAAAGTGCTTTGAAAGGCAAGGCCATGGGCCTCGGAGCCCGGCAAAAAAAGAGATCCCGCCGGGCTTCTGACTCAAAAGACGCGAGGAGGAAAGGGAGATGCCGTATCGTGTAACCGTGAACAAAGAAACATGTGACGGCGATGGAGAGTGCGTGGAGATCTGCCCGGTGGACGTCTACGAGCTGGACGCCAATGGAAAGGCGGAGCCGGTGAACATGGACGAGTGCATTGGGTGCGAAAGCTGTATAGAGGTCTGCCCCACGGATTCCATAACCGTGGAGGAGATCTGATCTGCAGCGGGCTTTGTAAAGAGCCCTGAGATCCGCGCAGCACTAACCTTGGGGGGACATGGGGACATGTTCCCCTTTTTTGCAAAGATAGTCATTATTCCAAGGACTTAGCCCGCATCAGGAAATCAATCCGGATCCAAGCGTGTGGGAGGGATACGGATTGGCGCACATCAGATGGTCAGCCATACGATCATGATGGGAGAAAAGCCTAACCTGGTTGGACTCCTGGCAAGACCGCAAGAATCAAAGCCTGAGTTCTTGAAGACCACTGGACCACGGGAGGAATAGCTCTGGGATATCTCAGGATGAACTGAGCAAAGCTCTAACACACCCTGATCCTGCCTTGAAGGCTGGGGCCTGTGTCTGAACCTGAGAAAGGCCTAATCCACCTCAGCTGGTGGCCAGTCTGTCCTGGCTAATGATCTGGCTCAGAGGAGGGTTCTGGCAATGAATCCCTGGCTCATGCTGATGGGGGAAGTGGTGGGAAGGAGGGCGCAGTGAAAACCCATGACCCAGAAAGCAACAATTTCCTGGATCAGGTGGGAGTGGTGCTTCACCGTCCTCGTTCACCGGAGAACATCGGGGCCTCGGCCAGAGCCATGTGGAACATGGGCCTGTCCAGGCTTCTGTTGGTGGGGCCTCTGAGGTGGGACAAGGCGGCCATGGAGAGAATGGCAACAAGGGAGGCCGCACACCTGATAAGCGGAATTCAGATCTATGACTCCCTGGAGGCAGCCCTGGGCTCTTTTCATGTGGTGGTGGGAACAACGGCCAGGCAAGGGGCGGTGAGAGGGCCTCTGTGGAGTCCATGGAAAGCCGCAGAGCGTATCGTGGCCTTGGGACCTCAGGATAAGGTGGCAGTGGTTTTTGGGCCTGAAGACAGGGGGCTTTCCAACGAGGAGTTGAAGCTTTGTCACATGGTGGTGCGTATACCCACGGCCGGCTTTGCTTCCCTGAACTTGGCGCAGGCCGTATTGGTAATCTGCTATGAGATTCATAAGGCTTTCTTGCACAAGAGGGAGACTCCTGTTAAGCCCAGGGAGCGTCTGGCAACTGTATCGGAACTGGAA
The DNA here is from genome assembly GCA_037481695.1 of bacterium. NCBI lineage: Bacteria > bacterium. The sequence continues at coordinate 161,433 of JBBFLE010000007.1, forward strand.
GGCATGTACAGCCATCTGGAAGAGACCCTCCTGAAACTCTGTGTTATCCCAAAAAGCAATCCCCGATTGGGCATGATGAAGGTCCGCAAGTTCTTCTCCAGGGTCGGGCTGAGGCCCTATGAGGTAAAGATGATCCGAGGTCTTTGCAGGCAGATAGAGTGGTACGCCAAACAGCAAGCCAAGAAAGCGCTGGAAGGGCTCTGTACAAATCAAGTCTCGGGCCCAGATGGTCTGACACCGCCCCGGGACAACAGTTAGTTGTAACCAGGCCAGCTCCTAGGGGAGGCCTGAGAGGATTTCCTGGCTTGAGGGCAGATGGCCTGTGTTGGAAGGTGAGTCATGGAGGAAAAAAGAAAAGAGCAGGAGGCCTTTGGGATTCTGGAGGGCTTTTTTTGTCCCAAGAGCGTGGCTGTGATAGGGGCCAGTCCATCTCCCCACAAGGGGGGCCATGCTCTGGTTGCCAATCTCATGGATTATTGTGGGGAGAAACTATATCCCGTCAACCCTAATTACCAAGAGGTCTTGGGAAGACCTTGCTACGGCTCTGTGGAAGAGCTACCTGAGACGGTAGATCTGGCCATCGTGTTTGTGCCGGCCAAGGATGTGCCCCGAGTGATAGCACAGTGTGGGAGAAAGGGTATCACGAGGGTGATGATTCAAAGCGCAGGATTTGCGGAAACAGGAAAGCAGGGTCGGATGCTTCAGGAAAGGTCTCTGGCAGAGGCCCGTGGTGCAGGCATCCGGATCTGGGGGCCCAACTGCATGGGGCTTATCAACGGTCATACCCGCATGGTGGCCTCCTTCATGAGGCCCCATGTGTGGAAAGACATCTTGAGACCTGGGGATGTCTCTGTGGTGGTGCAAAGCGGTATGGCCTCTGCAGGATTTCTGATGCAGGTCATCAGTGAGGGCTATTTCGGGCTCAGCAAGGCCTGCTCCATAGGAAACCGCTGCGACATAAACGAATGCGACCTCCTGGAGTATTTTGCCCAGGATCCTCAAACCCAAGTGGTGGCAATGTATCTGGAATCCGTTTCAGAGCCGTCCAGATTCAGAAGGGCCATTGAGAACCTGGGGAAACCCGTTGTGCTCTTAAGAGGTGGACTCAGCCGGGGAGGTGCCAGGGCTGCCCAGAGTCATACGGGTACATTGGCCGGAGATGCGAAGGTGGCAGAGGGTTTCTTCAGACAATTAAAGATCCAGAGGGCTTACGACTTCCTGGAATTGATGGATCTGACCAAGGCTCTTTCTGTGTGGAAGGGCAAGAAGGGAGGCAGGCGGATTGCAGTGGTGACATTTAGCGGAGCGGCCGGAATCGTGGCTTCAGACCACCTGGAAAGCCGGGCAATGGCCTTGGCCCAGCTTTCCTCCAGCACCTGCGCAAAACTCAAAGAGGTCTTTCCCCCCTGGATGGAACCTTCTAATCCCGTGGACATATGGCCTGCCATAGAAAGAAGCGGTAGGGAGAAAGCCTACCTGTGGACTTTGCATGCACTGGTGAATGACCCGGGGGTCGAAGCCATACACGTGCACATGTACGTGGATGGGGCACTGGTGGAGGGCTCATGGAAGCTACTAGAACCGCTTGCTTCATGGCCGGGAAGATCAGCCCTTTGGCTCATAGGGGACACCAGATGTTTTATACAGGTGAGGCAAAAGGTGGAGGCCATGGGTATTCCTGTCTTCGGAGAGATTCAAAGGGGCATAAGGGCCCTGGCATTGAGCCTGGAGGAATAACGGGTGTATTAATGATTGGCAATAAACAATCAGGCAGGGTGGCTTTGAGATCTCCTGCCATAACAAGCCTTACAACCAAAGAGTTTTCTTTTTCCATTTGGGATCCAGCCGGAATCAGAAGCCGAAAATGGCTTCATGTGAGGGAACTTCGAAAATGCAGGCCCCAAGATAGCTGATCCTGGGGTAAGATCCCAGTAACAAAGGCATGCCACAAGATCAGCCACAAAAAAATGGCTTGAGCTAAAGTGGCCTAGTAGGATACCTTTGAAGCAGTCAAAAAAAGGGGCTGAAATGAGAACTTCACTAGTCAGGTGTTTATTTGCCTTGGCGTTGATATTTTTGATGGCCAGCGCTCCTAGCGCTTTGGCCCAAGACCCAGAGAAATTCCGCCAGAGACTGGAGAAGAATCTGTCCAAGAAGACAGTGCCGCTCTTTGAAGAATCAGCCAAAGCTCTTTGTGTTTGTCACGATGCAGCTATGGAAGGGCATGTGGGGGTGCTTCAGTACGACTTCCAAGGCGGCGGGAGCGCCTCTTTTTACAAGGTCTACTGCATGGTGATCACCGGGTATCCAGCCTCCCCACCCTGGACCGGGATCGGCTCTTCGAATTGTAATGTCTGGAGTGCGATCCCTGGGCGCTAGTGCACATTTTCGAAAGAACCCATATGCTGATCCCTCGGGGGCGTGGCTTTTTGCTTTGGGCGGTAGGATTGCCTGCCTCGGCTGAAGGTCCAAGCCAGGAGTCCTCAGAGAGACAGACCCCTTTCTATGGATTCGCGTACCTGCGGGTCGGGTTTGAAACCCAGCTCTTCGGCCCTTTGCAGGTGATCCATGGCCTCCTGATTCCTCTGCAGCTTGTGGAGGGCTATGGCCAGATGGTGGTGCACCAAGGCTGATTCAGGGTTTATCTCCAGGGCAGCCCTGGCATAAACAATGGCCTGCTCCCACATCCCTTTCTGCAGGAAGGAGAATGCCAGGTTGCAAAGGGCCTGAAAAGAGTGGGGGGAGATCTCCAGGGCCTTTTGGTTAGCCTCGATACATTGATCCAGATTCCCCTGCCGGAAGTAAATTCCTCCCATGTTGATCAAGGCCTCCACCATGGTGGGCCGTAGTTGCAGGGATTTCTGGAATTCGGCCAGGGCCTCCTCCATCTGATTGTTTTGCAAATATGCCAGGCCCAGATTGTAGTGGGCCTCCACCGAGTTGGGATAGAAACGCAAGTATTCCAAATGCCTGCGTATGAGATCCGTTTGGGGCTGGTCTGTGCTGCTCATTGTACCTCCAAGTGTAGGCAAGTGGGCTTGTAGAAGTTATAATAAGATAAAATGCCACAAAGACCTAGGCCAGGACAAACAGGCCTTTGGGACGATTGAGTTGAATCGCTTTTCTGTTATAAAGACTCCCCTGTGCCCCTTTTGCAATAAAGAGCTGCCCAGATGCTTTCCGGGAGGCATAGGACAGGCCAGTCAGTTCGAGGGCGGGGTCTGCCACTGTGGGGCTGTCTTTGGGTCTGATCCCAGGGGGAACAACCTGGGAGCCCTTCTCATGGATGTGCTTCTTTTTGCCTGTGGTGGAAACTGGGAGAGATTCATGGAGCTTCGCCAGGGGGAGGATTACACAGAGGTGTGGCTGTATGGTTACAATGAAAGGCTTCATCACCTGGTGCCCAATACACAGGGGCCCCGCAGGGGAGTGGGGACTCTTTTCCTGGTAAAGATGGTGCAGGGGGCCAAGGAGATAGCAGGCCATTGACAGGTTTGACTCCCTTTGTATATTCTACCCCGGATTATTTGCCGAGGAATTCTAATTCCCTGCCGGGCCGGGAGTCAGAGGTTTGAAAGCAGTAGACTGGTTTTTGTATGAGTATTGAGGGAGGAGGTTTTTGTTCCATGGAGAAGGTCGGCGCAGTGTTGGTGGCGGGCGGTGGTATCGCTGGCGTGCAGGCGGCGCTGGATCTGGCAGATTCTGGGTACTACGTGTACCTGGTAGAGCAATCGGCAGCCATAGGTGGGGTAATGTCGCAACTGGATAAGACCTTTCCCACAAATGACTGCTCCATGTGTATTCTCTCGCCCAAGCTTGTGGAGTGCGGAAGGCACTTGAACATCCAGATCCTGACCTTGAGCGAAGTAGAAGAGGTCAAGGGTGAAGAGGGTAACTTCGAGGTCACAGTGCTCAAGCACCCTAGATATGTGGACGAGAGCAAGTGTGTGGCCTGCGGCATCTGTGCCCAGAAGTGCCCCAGGAAGGTGGACAATCCCTTTGACGAGGGACTGGGCCAAAGAAAAGCCATCTACGTGCTGTATCCTCAGGCTGTGCCCCTAAAGTACGCCATTGACCGGGCTCACTGCATTTACTTTGAGAAGGGCAAGTGTAGGGCTTGTGAGAAGTTCTGTGAAAACAAGGCCATAGATTTCGAGCAAAAAGAGCAGAGGCTGACACTGAGGGTGGGCTCGGTGATCTTGGCCCCGGGCTTCGAGATCTTCGACGCAGATCTCATCTCACACTACGGTTACTCCCGTTTCCCCAATGTGGTCACGGCAAAGGAGTTCGAGAGGATTCTTAGCGCTTCCGGGCCGTACCAGGGGCACCTGGTGAGGCCTTCAGACCAGAAGGAACCCAAGAGGATAGCCTGGGTTCAGTGCGTGGGATCCAGAAACATTAATCAGTGTGACCATAGCTATTGCTCAGCGGTTTGCTGCATGTATGCCATAAAGGAGGCTGTCATTGCCAAAGAGCACAGCCACCATCCCTTGGACACTGCTATTTTCTTCATGGACATGAGGACCTATGGGAAGGGTTTTGAACGCTACTACAACAGGGCCCAGGAGGAGATGGGGGTCAGATTCATCCGCTCCAGGGTGCACACCATAATAGAGGAGCCCGAGACCAAGGATCTTCTCATCAGGTACATAGGGGAGGATGGAAAGGTCACCGAGGAGCTCTTCGACATGGTGGTTCTCTCCGTGGGACTTCAGACCTCCCAGGAGTTGGTGGAAAAGGCCCAAAAGTTGGGTATAAAGCTCAATGAGCACCGTTTTTGCGCCACCAGCAGCTTTCAACCCGTGGCCACCTCCAGGGCAGGAGTATATGTTTGCGGGGCTTTCCAGGGGCCCAAAGACATCCCCCAGGCAGTGATGGAGGCAAGTGCAGCTGCGGCCAGCGCTGCCTCGGCACTTTCAGAGGTGAGAGGCACCCTGGTCAAAGAAAAAACCTATCCAGAAGAAAGAACTGTTGTAGGAGAACCTCCTCGCATCGGGGTCTTTGTGTGCAATTGCGGCATAAACATAGGCTCTGTGGTGAGTGTGCCAGAAGTGGCGGAATTTGCAGCCACCTTACCCTATGTGGTGCATGTGGACCAGAATCTGTTTTCCTGCTCCCAGGACACCCAGGACCGAATGAAGGCCATCATTCAGGAGAAGAAGTTGAACCGTGTTGTGGTGGCCTCCTGCAGTCCCCGCACCCATGAGCCCCTTTTCCAGGAAACCTGCCAGGAAGCCGGCATCAACAAGTATCTCTTTGAAATGGCAAACATAAGGGATCAGTGCTCCTGGGTGCACCAGAGCTCCCCCAAGGAGGCAACTGAAAAGGCCAAGGACCTGGTGCGGATGGCTGTGGCCAAGGCTGCCATGTTGGAACCTCTCAAGGAGGTAGAGTTGGGTCTTACTCAGTCGGCCTTGGTGGTGGGAGGTGGTGTGGCAGGCATGGTGGCAGCCAGGGAATTGTCAGCGCAGGGTTTTCAGGTCACCCTGGTGGAGAAAGAAGGAGTGCTGGGGGGCAATGCCCTCAATATACGCCATACCTGGAGGGGTGAGGATTCCCAGGCTTTTCTGAAAAAGCTCATAGAAGAGGTTCAGGAGGACCCCAGGATCAATGTTTACCTGAACACGCAGGTGACGGGAGTAGAAGGATTCATGGGGAATTTCACTTCCACCCTGAGGGTTGGAGGAAACGGCTCTGGAGAAGCAGTTGAAGTGCGCCATGGGGCAGTTGTCATAGCCACGGGTGCAAGGGAATCCAAGCCCACTGAGTACATGTATGGTGAGGATCCTCGGGTCCTGACAGCTCAGGAGTTCGACAGGCTTTGGGCCCAGGGGGATCCCAGGGTAAAAAAGGCCAAGAGCATAGCTTTTATCCAGTGTGTGGGCTCCAGGGAGCCCCACAGACCCTATTGCAGCAAGGTTTGCTGCACCCATACTTGCCAAAGTGCAGTAAGGCTAAAACAAGAGGATCCAGAGCGGGATGTAATGGTTTTTTATAGGGACGTGCGTACCTATGGATTCAACGAGGATCATTACAAGGCCGCAAGAGAGCAAGGTGTGCTCTTTTTCCGTTTTGATGTGGAGAATAAACCCAAGGTGGTGAGGACTTCTTCTGGAGCCTTGGAGCTCAAAGGAATGGACCATGTACTGGGGCTTCCTGTGAGCCTGGAGCCAGATCTTGTGATTCTGGCTGCAGCCATAGAACCCAATGAAAACCAAGGACTGGCACAGCTTTACAAGGTGCCCCTCAATGACGACGGATTTTTCTTGGAAGCCCACATGAAGCTCAGACCCGTGGATTTTGCCACAGACGGGGTATTTCTGGCAGGATTGGCCCATTATCCAAAGCCTCTGGATGAGTCCATAGCCCAAGCCAAGGCAGCAGCAGCCCGGGCAGTGACCGTACTGGCCACCCAGAAGATGCAGGTGGGCGGAAAGGTGGCCTATGCTGATCCCAAGAAGTGCACGGGATGCGGGGTTTGCGAATTGGTGTGTGCTTACAAGGCCGTGAGCCTCAAACCAGATACCCTCAGCTCTGAGGTGAATGAGGCCCTTTGCAAGGGCTGCGGCACCTGCGTTTCCTCCTGCAGATCAGGGGCGCTTTCTCTGAAGGGCTTCAACGACCCCCAGATATTCGCCATGATAGACGCACTCAGTGCTTGAGGATACGAAGAGAGGAGGCTCTGAGAGCTTTTCCCCGGGAGGATATTCGTCATGCAACAGGCAATGCAACAAAGTGACACATGGGAGCCCAAGATCCTGGCGTTTCTATGCAACTGGTGCAGCTATGCAGGGGCAGACCTGGCTGGAGTGAGTCGACTGCAGTATCCACCCAACATCAGAGTCATCCGGATACCCTGCTCTGGGCGCATGAATCCGGCCTTCATAGTTGCAGCTCTTAGAAACGGGGTTGACGGAGTGCTGGTTTCAGGTTGCCATCCGGGAGACTGCCATTACCTGAGTGGTAACTACTTTGCCAGGCGGAAATTCACGGTTTTCAAGAGCCTACTTGAGTACATGGGTGTTGAGGAAGGCAGGGTGCACTTCTCTTGGGTTTCGGCTGCAGAGGGGGAAAAATTCTCTCAAGTTGTAAGGGAAGTAACTGAGAAGGTCAAGGCTTTGGGGCCAGCAAGGAATTACGTGCGAGAGAAGATCGAGGTGTGCTAAAGATGGAGAAAATAGCTGAGCAGATCCGATCAGAGGCGAGCCGGCTGCTGGAAAAGGGTGAGGTGGAGTTGGTGGTAGGTTTCCGCAAGGGAAGCATCCCCATGGTTAGCCGCCCCTGGCTGGCCCGAACCCCCCAGGAGGCCAAGGAGCTTCACTGGGACGGCTTTTGTAACCTCAACTTGGCCAACTACTTGACCAAGAGGAAAGAAAAGGTGGCAGTGGTGGCCAAAGGGTGTGATTCTCGGTCATTGGTGCTCCACATGCAGGAGCATCAAATAACCAGAGACCAGGTGGTGATCCTGGGAGTTCCATGTCAGGGAATGCTGGACCGCAGGAAGCTGCAAGAGGCCGTGGGGCTGGATAGGGAGATCTTGGAGGTGGAAGAGGCCGACGGTTTGGTGCATCTTCGGGGCAGAGATCTGCAAGAGAGCCTTCCCAGGCAGGAGGCCCTGCAGCAGTGTTGTTCCATCTGCGAGCATCGAAATCCTGTGCTAAAAGACCTGGTTTTGGCTGAGGAGCTAAAGGAGCAGAAGGCCGAACGGTTCAGGGACATACTGGAGATGGAGAGGAAGTCAGCCCAGGAACGCTGGGAGGCCTTTAGGCAGGTGCTGAGCACTTGTATCAGGTGCTATGCATGCCGCAACGCCTGTCCCCACTGCTATTGCCCCGAATGTTTTGTGGATTGCTCCAGGCCCCAGTGGGTGGGCAAGTCTCAAGATCCACAAGATGTTTTCACATTCCACCTGTTCAGGGCTTTTCATATGGCAGGCCGATGTACTGATTGCGGCTCATGTGAAAGAGCTTGTCCCATGGGTATCCCTGTGAGGCTTCTCACTCGCAAACTAGAAAAGGAGATAAAGGAGCGATGGGGATATGAAGCTGGGGTGAGCTTGGAAGGGGTGCCTCCACTGGCCACTTACCAGCCTGACGACCCCCAGGATTTCATCCTGTGACATGGAAGCTATAGGCGTGGCTTCAGGCATCAAGGGTAAGGAGACTGTGGCTAGTTCTATGAGAAAGCTGGCAATGGAAAGGGCAAAGTAGTAGATCTTGCAGGTTTGAGGTGGATTTCTCGAGGCTTGCTCCAAGAGGGGCGGAAAGAAAAGGCGAGGGTGGATGGTGATGGAAGCTAAGACTCTTGCAAAGAAGGACCTTCCCGGGTTTCTGGACGGCTTGAGGGGGAAGGGGATTGAAATATGGGGGCCCCAGAAAGTACAGGGAGCTGTGGAGTTGGGATTGCTGGGCCCCGGGGTGGAGCCGTATTTGAACCACAGCAATGTGAGGCTTTCGCCCAAGGCATTGGTCTTTCCCCAGTCGGAGAGGATGTTTGTTTTTACCACCGACCGCAACAGAGAGGATGCCTTCATCCTGAAAGAGGTGGAGGAAAAGGGGGAAAGCAGGCTGGTATTCGGCATCCGGCCTTGCGATGCCAGGGCCTTCTTGATCCTGGACAAGGTGTTCCTGGTTCAAGGGGCTGCACAGGATCCTTACTACAAGAAAAAGCGTGAGGGGATGGTGTTGGTGGGATTGGGCTGCAACAGGCCCTGTTCCACATGCTTTTGCCACTGGACAGGAGGGGGACCCTTTTCCAGAGAGGGCCTGGATATACTCATGACAGACCTGGGGGATGATTTGCTCCTGGAGGCTGTCTCTGAGAAAGGCAAAGATCTGCTGGCAGGTTGGGACCTAAAAAACGCTGAGTCAAGCTTCCTGGAGCAAGCCGGGAAAATGGCGCAAGAGGCCCTAGGTATTATGGGATCGCAAGTGGATCCCAGCCCTATTCGTAAGAAGCCTCTGCTGGAGAGCTTTGGTCAAGCTTATTGGGAAAGAGTGCATGAGCCATGTATCAAGTGTGGTACCTGCACATACTTGTGTCCTACTTGCAGCTGTTTCGACATACAGGACGAGGTGAGGGGACTATGCGGGCTCAGGGGAAGAAACTGGGATAGCTGTATGTTCCCGCTGACCACCCTTCACGCCTCAGGTCACAATCCAAGGCCTACTGGCAAGGAAAGATTCCGTCAGCGTTTTATGCACAAATTGAGATACTTTCAGGACGACTTTGGAACTGTCATGTGCGTTGGCTGCGGAAGGTGCGTGCAATATTGCCCGGTGAATATAGACATCAGGGAGATCATCAGGGAGATGAGCGCGTGAGTCCCACAGGAGAGGCGGAGATGAACGGGAAGAACCCATACCTTCCATACCCGGTAAGGATAGACAAGATAACGGTAGAGACCGACGACCGGAACCTCAAGAGCTTCAGGCTCATATTCCTGAAAAAAGAGGATGAGGCAGCTTTTCAATACACCCCGGGACAGTTTGCCGAGCTATCATTGGCCGGCAAGGGTGAGATTCCCATAGGCATAGCCTCTTCACCCACAGAAACAGGTCACCTGCTCTTCACGGTGAACAAGGCTGGGGTGGTGACTCAGGCCCTTCACGAGATGAATGAAGGGGATCTGATGGGGGTAAGGGGCCCTCTGGGAAAGGGTTTTCCCCTGGATCTTTTCGAGGGCAAGAACGTGGTATTCATAGGAGGCGGTTTTGCCTTCACCACATTGCGATCCACCATTCAGTACATGCTTGACCCGGGCAATCGCTCACGTTTTGGTCATATAACAGTGATTTACGGGGCCAGACGTCCTGGGCTGCTGCTTTACAAGGAAACCCTCAAGGAATGGGAAGCCAGGGACGACATAGAGACCCACTTCACGGTGGATGCGGGGGAAGAGGGCTGGAGCGGCAGAGTTGGTTTTGTGCCTGCTGTGACCGAGCAGGTGGCCCCCAGCTCCAAGGACTCTTTTGCCATTGTTTGTGGTCCACCCATCATGATCAAATTCACCATGCCCGTACTGACAAAGCTGGGCTTTACCCCCGAGCAGATAATCATGTCTTTGGAAAACAGGATGAAGTGCGGCATAGGAATATGCGGGAAATGTAACACTGGTCCCAAGTATGTGTGCAAGGATGGCCCTGTGTTCACAATGGCCGAACTGAATCAGATTCCAACAGAATACTGACCCGGATCCTTGGCCGAGACATGTGGGAAGGTTTTTCCCCTCTGGGGGCAGGCCGTGATCTTTGTATGCTTGGGGTAGTGATCAAGTGCAAGGAAATTACTTCTGTCCACAGAGACAGCAAGATTATATGAGGAAGGCAGTCAGGTCAGTGGGAGGTATTTTGTGCCAGGAAGGCTGGCTGTGACAACCAACTGGCAAGAATAAGGGGGAGGGCAATATTGTGGAAAGTCTAAAGATAGCCAAGGAGCGGAAACGCCAGTTCAAGGAGATGGTGGCGCCCACTAGCCGGATGGATGCATGTTTGACATGTGGCACCTGTGCAGGTGGATGTCCTGTGGCCGACTGGGAGGGCATGGACCCCAGGAAGCTCATACGAATGATACAGTTGGGGCTGGAGGATCAGGTCATCAAGTCCAACTGGATTTGGCAGTGCACCAACTGCCAGAGGTGCACCTGGGCCTGCCCCATGGGGATCAACTTCGGGGCCATAATAACCACTGCCAGAAGCCTTGTGCCCAGAGAGGAGACTCCCGGGGAGATCCAGAAAACGGCCAACAACCACAGGGAGACCATGAACAACATGCGCCTCACCGTGGAGGATGCCGTAGAGACCTTCCAGTGGATGGCAGAGGACCTCAAGGAGGAGATTCCTGACTTTGAGCTACCCATAGACAAGGAGGGGGCCGAGTTCTTCTGCACCATCAATTCCAAACAGCCC